>JBKBUS010000056.1:0-8098 GCA_046290035.1 Brevundimonas sp. | reverse complement strand
AGCTGGGCGCCAGCGACCCGGCGTGGCGGCGCGCCACCCTGCTCAGGCGGCTGGCGGCGCAGTGGGACGAGCGGCCGCCCGAGCATCCGGTGATCGCGGCGGGATCCACGGGCACGCTGCCGGCCGCGGCGGCGGTGCTGGGGGCGGTGGCTGAGGCGCCGCTGGGCGCGGTGGTGCTGCCGGGGCTGGATCTGGAGCTGCCCGACGCCGTGTGGGACCGGATCGAGGACCAGCACCCGCAGGCCGCGCTGAAGGCGCTGTTGGACGGGCGCGGCGTGGCGCGGGCCGATGTGCGGCCCTGGCCTTCGCCGGAGACCTCGCCGTGCGGGCGGGCGCGTCAACGGTTGCTGAACGAGGCGCTGCGGCCCGCCGACGCCACCGACGCCTGGCGCGGCGCGCTCCGGGACTGGCGGAGCGAGGCGGCCTCGACCGGACGAGATCCGGTGGCGGACGGGCTGGCGGGGCTGCGGCTGATGACGCTGCGGACCGAGGACGAGGCGGCGGCGGCGATCGCCCTTAAGATGCGGCAGGCGCTGGAGACGCCCGGGCTGACCTGCGCGCTGGTCACGCCGGATCTGGAGCTGTCGCGGCGGGTCGAGGCGCGGCTGGCGCGCTGGGGGGTGAGGCTGGACGTCTCGGCGGGCGCGCCGCTGGATCTGACCCAGGTCGGGCGGCTGGTCGAGCTGGCGGCGCGCTGGATCGCCGAGCCGATGTCGCCGCACCTGATGCTGGCGGCGCTGAAGTCGCCGCTGACGATCCTGCCCGGCGCCCCCGACGCGCTGGGGGGGCTAGAGGCGCTGGAGGAGGCGGCGCTTCGCCAGGCCCCGCCGAGGGACGTGGCCGACCTGATGAAGCGGCTGGTGAAGGCGCGGGGCCCGGACCGGCGCGGGAATCCGCCGCCGGACTGGAAATTGGCGCGGCTGGCCTCGGCCGAGCGGCTGGTTCGGGCCGTCGAGGCGATGCTAGACCGGGCCGCCGCCCGCTTCACGCCCGAGGCCTCGGCGGACGACGCGGGGCGGGCGCTCGTGGAACTGGTGGAGGCGCTGGCGGGGGAGGCGGTCTGGTCCGGCGCAGACGGCGAGGCGGCGGCCAGTCTGCTGACCCGGCTGATCGAGGCGGGAAGCGCGCTGGGACGGATGGCGCGCGCGGACCTGCCGGAGCTGGTGCGCGAGCTGTTCGCCGCCGAGCCTATCCGCACCGGCGGAGCGACGCATCCGCGCCTGAGGATCCTCGGCGCCATCGAGGCGCGGCTGGTCCGCGCGGACCGGATGATCCTGGCGGGGCTGGAGGAGGGCGTCTGGCCCGCCGGGGCCCAGGTCGATCCCTTCCTGTCGCGCGCGATGCGAAAGACGTTGGGCCTGCCCTCGCCGGAGCGAAGGCTGGGCCAAACGGCGCAGGATTTCGTCCAGGCGGCGGCCGCGCCGGACGTGACGTTGGTGCATGTCGAGCGGCGCGGCGGGCAGCCGACGATCCGCTCGCGCTGGCTGTGGCGGCTGCAGATGATGGCCAGGGGCGCCGATGCCGCGCTGATCGAGGACGAGGCGACCGCCGATCTCGCCCGGAGGCTGGACGCGCCGACCGAACCGCCGAAGCTGGCGCGCCGGCCGGAGCCCCGCCCGCCGGTCGATCGGCGGCCGAACAGCCTCTACGTCACCGCCGTGGAGCGCTGGGTGCGCGACCCGTACCACATCTACGCCCGTTACATCCTGAACCTGACGGCCCTGTCGCGGCCGGGGCAGTCGCTGGAGGCGGCGGCGCGAGGGAACGCCATCCATGACGCGGTGGACCGGCTGACGCGCGAGCATCCCGACGAGCTGCCGCCTGGATGCGAGGCGGTGCTGGCGGGCTGGATGCGCGACGGTCTGATCGAGGCGGGTTTCCCGGCCGCCAGCCTGGCGCGGGAGGGCCTGCTCGCCGAGGCCTGCGCCCGCTGGCTGGTCGAGTTCGAAGCGCGGAGGCGGCGGCCCGGCGCGCTGATCCGGTCCGAGGTGAAGGGCGAGCTGGAGATCGCGGCCGCGGGCGATCCATTCACGATCAAGGCGCGGGCGGACCGGATCGAGGTGGCGGACGGACTGGCCGACATCATCGACTTCAAGACCGGCATGGCGCCCAGCCGCAAGCAGGTGGCGTCGGGCTTCAGTCCACAGTTGACGCTGGCGGGCGCGATCCTGGCGGCCGGCGGGTTCGAGGGCCTGCCGCCAGCCCGGCCGGCCGCCTTGACCTATGTGCGCCTGACCGGGCGCGGGGAGGCCGGCGAGGAGATCGACGTGGGTGCGCCGACGAGAACCGACGCCCGCACCGCCGAGGAGCTGTCGGCCGAGGCGCTGGAGGGCCTGCGTCGGCGGGTGGAGCTCTATCGCAACCCCGACACCCCCTATCCGTCCTGGACCGCGCCGCAGTTCGCCAAGGGGCTGGACGGGGACTACGACGTGCTGGCGCGGGTCTGGGAGTGGTCGGTGGTGGGCGCCGACGCCCTGTCGGAGAGCGCGTCGTGAGCGGGTCCGCCCAGCGCCAGGCCGCCGATCCGGCCCTGTCGGTTTTCGTGGCCGCCAACGCCGGGTCGGGGAAGACGACGACCCTGGTGGACCGGGTGGCGCGGCTGCTGCTGACCGGGGTGGAGCCCGGCGCGATCCTGTGCGTGACCTACACCAAGGCGGCTGCGGCCGAGATGCAGACGCGGCTGTTCGACAAGCTGGGCGCCTGGGCGCTGGCGGACGACGGCGCGCTGACCGAGGCCCTGGTGAAGCTGGACGGGCGCGACCCCAGCCGGGTGGACCAGGAGACGCTCGCCAAGGCGCGGCGGCTGTTCGCGCGCGCACTGGAGACGCCGGGCGGGCTGAAGATCCAGACGCTGCATGCGCTCTGCGAAGCGCTGCTCAGGCGCTTCCCTGTCGAAGCGGGGGTGTCGCCGCGCTTCGAGGTTCTGGAGGACGCGCGCGCGCAAGCACTGTCGCGCCACGCCCGCGACGACCTGGCCGAGGCGGCGCTCGCCGATCCCGACGGGCCGATCGGGAAAGCCTACGCCCACTTCGCGGTCGCCATGGACCATCAGCGCTTCGAGGGCTTCCTGAAGCAGCTCGAGGAACGCCGGGCGGATCTGGCCGCCCATGTCCGCGCGGTCGAGGCCGGCGAGGCGGACGATCCGTTCGCCCTGACCGGCGCCGATGCGGACCGAACGGCGGAGGTCGTCGCGGCGGAGTTTCTGGCCGAGATCGACCCCCGGACCTGGCGGAGCTGCGCCGAGGCGCTGGCGGCGAGCTCCAAGCGCGACGCCGATCTGGGCGTCTGCATGCTCCAGGTGCTGGAGAAGGACTGGTCCCACGCGGCGATGCGGCCGGTCTTCGCCAAGGCCTCGGACGGAACGCCCAAGGGCGAGGATTATCTCGGCACGCGAAAGATCCCCGAGCCGGTGCGCGCGCGCCTGCTGGCCTGGCAGGCGGCCTGGTTCGCGGCGAAGGACGAGATCGCCGCCTGGACGACCGCCGACGAGACGGTGAAGGCGCTGACTCTGGCGCGGGCGCACGCCGGCTTCTACGAGACGGCCAAGGCGCGGGCCGGAGCGCTGGACTTCCAGGATCTGGTGGCGCGGACGGTCGAGCTCCTGACCGACCGGTCGAGCTCCGCCTGGGTGCTCTACAAGCTGGACGGCGGCGTCCGCCACGTGCTGGTCGACGAAGCTCAGGACACGGCGCCCGAGCAATGGGACATCATCCGCGCCCTGACCGACGACTTCTTCACCGATCCGGAGGGCCGCCGCACGATCTTCGCAGTGGGGGACGAGAAGCAGTCGATCTACTCCTTCCAGGGGGCGCGGCCCGAGCGGCTGATTCAGGAAGGGCGCGCCTATCGCGAGCGGGTGACGGCGGCCGGCCGCGATTTCGTCTTCGCGCCGCTATCGACGTCGTATCGCTCCACGCCCCAGGTGCTTGAGTTCGTCGACGCCCTGTTCGGCGGCGATCCGGCGCGGAGCCGGGCGCTGAGCCCGCTGACCGGGGACAAACCTTCGCACACGGCGATGCGCACGGATCCGGGGTGCGTGGAACTGTGGCCCATCTACGTTGAGCCGGCGACGGTCGAGCGCGAGAGCTGGATCGACCCGGTGGACCAGACCGGCGAGACGAGCGCGAGGAAGCGGCTGGCCGCCGACATCGCCGAGGAGATCCTGCGCCAGGTGCGTGAGCGCACGGCGGTGCTGGACAAGGACAGCCGCCAATACCGCCCCTGCGCCTACGGCGACTTTCTGATCCTCGTTCGGCGGCGCGATGCGACCTTCGAGGAGATCATCCGGGCGTTGAAGGACAAGGGCGTGCCGGTGGCGGGCGCCGACCGGCTGAAGCTGTCGGAGCACATCGGCTATCGCGACCTGATCTCGCTGATGCGGTTCGCGCTCTATCCGCACGACGACCTGTCGCTGGCGGAGATCCTGCGCGGGCCGCTGTGCGACGTCGACGAGGACTCCCTGTTCGAACTGGCCGGTCGGGCGGCTAAGCGGCCGTCGCTTTGGCGCGTGATCCGCGACCGAGGGGGCGAGCGGATCGAGTGGGCCGAGGCGCTCGAGGTGCTGAAGGCGGCCAGGGGCGCCGCGGACCACACCGCCTTCGGCTTCGTCTCGCGGATGCTCGACCGGGTGGACGGACAGGGCCGGTCGGGGCGGGCGCGCATCCTGGCGCGGCTTGGGGCCGAGGCGATCGAGGTGCTGGAGGAGACGCTCAACCAGTGCCTGAACCTGGAGCGGCAGGGGGTCACCGATCTGGAGAGCGCGCTAGGGCGGCTGGAAACGGCCGAGGTCGAGGTCAAGCGCGAGCTGGAGGGCCCGCGCGGCGAGGTCCGCATCATGACCGTCCACGGCGCCAAGGGGCTGGAGGCGCCGGTGGTGATCCTGCCCGACACCACCGGACGCGGCGGCGGCGACCGCCCCATGCTGATCCCGGCGGTGGACGAGGACGAGACCGAGGTCGGCTGGCTGATGTGTCCGTCTTCCAGGGGCGACGACTGTCCGGCCATGGCGCGGGCGCGGGCGCACCGGGAGGCCAAGGCCGACGCCGAGGCGATGCGGCTGCTCTATGTGGCGCTGACCCGGGCGCGGGACCGGGTGATCGTCGCCGGTCGGCGTTCCGCCAAGCAGGGGCCCAGCGAACGCAGCTGGTGGACGGCGATCGCCCAGACGTTCGACGCCCTGCCGACCACGCCGGTCGAGGGTCGAGAGGGGGCGGTGAGGTTCGGTCCCGCGCCGGTGACGACGCTCCGGCCGGCCGAGATCATGACCGCGTCGGCCGATCTCGAGCGGCCCTCGTGGCTGGACGCCCACGTGGCGCCGGATCGGGCCGCCGAGGCGCTGGCCCCCTCGCGGCTAGCACCGATCCGGGGCGCGGCGGTTCCGTCGCCGCTGGCCGCAGCGTCGGGCGACGGGGGCCTCGGCCGGTTCGGGCGCGGCAGCCTGATCCACAAGCTCCTGGAGCGGTTGCCAGACTTCGCGCCGGACCAGAGGGCGGAGGCGGGGCGGCGGATGCTGGCGCGCGAGCCGGGGCTGTCCGACGCGGCGGCCGGGGAGATCCTGTCGGCGGCCCTCTCGGTGATCGAGGACGCCCGCTTCGCCGAGGTGTTCGGACCGGGCTCGCGGGCCGAGGTGGCGCTGGCCGGGCGCGCGGCGCGGCTGCCGGGGACTGTGGCGGGGCGCATCGACCGGCTGGTGGTGACGCCCGAGCGGGTCCTGATCGTCGACTACAAGACCCAGAGACCCGCCCCCGACCGGGCCGAAGACGCGGATCCGGCCCATGTGCTGCAGCTGGCGGTCTATCGCGCGGTGCTGGCCGACCTCTATCCGGGGCGGACGGTGGAGGCGGCGCTGGTCTGGACCGACGGGCCGAAACTGACGCCGGTCGCCCCTGAGCTGATGGATCGGGCGCTGGAGCGGTTGATTTCCGCCGCGAGCCCCGCCACCTGAGGACGCTGAACGCGCGGCCGGGCCGCGATCGAAAGGAATGACATGGCGACGATCAAGGTCACCGACGACAGCTTCGACACCGACGTGCTGAAGGCGTCCACGCCCGTGGTGGTGGATTTCTGGGCGGAATGGTGCGGCCCCTGCAAGCAGATCGGTCCCGCGCTGGAGCAGATCGCCGACGAGCTGGCCGGTCAGGTCAGCATCGCCAAGCTGAACATCGACGATTCGCCCCTGACGCCGTCGAAGCTGGGCGTGAAGGGCATCCCCACCCTGATGCTGTTCCGCGACGGCCAGATGGCGTCGATGAAGGTCGGCGCCATGCCCAAGGGCAAGATCCTGGAATGGCTGGCCGAGGCCGGTTTGACCGCCGGCGGCGACGCGGCCTGACGCACGCGAAAGGGGCGGCCCCTCGGGGCGCCCCACCCAGGGGTCGATCCGGCCGGAAGGCTCAGACGGTCCGGCGCTTGAACAGCCCCAGCACGAACAGCAGGATCACCGCGCCGATGGTGGCCACGATGAAGGTGGTCAGGTTGAAGCCGCCGACCGGGACGCCCAGCAGGTTGGCGGACAGGAAGCCGCCGATGATGGCGCCGAGCACGCCGACGATGAGGTTGGTCAGCAGGCCGTGGTTGCGGCCCATGATCTGCTCCGCGAGCCAGCCCGCGGCGATACCGATGACGATCCAGGCGAGAATGCCCATGGTGTGCTCCTTCCAGCGTTAGGTGCAGGAAGAATGCGGGCGGCGGCGAATCGTTGCGCGCCGGGCCTCAGCCGATCAGCTGCATCACCAGGCTGAGCGCCACCGCGAGCGCGCCCAACGCCGCGCCCGCGACCGAGCCCATGCCGCCGGACGACCGGGCCGGGCGCCTCGGAGGCGTCATCGGGGAGACGGGAATGAGGATCGGCCGGGCCATGCGGATCGCCTGGAGTTGAGCGTCCAGCATGAGCGCGCGAACTTAAGGCCGAGTTGCGGCGAAGCCTTAACGTAACGTGGAATCGCCAGGCCTCTGTGGCAGGCTTGCCTCACCGGTCGCGTCGACACGGACCACAACGGCCCCGTCCGGCCCCGACAGCCGGATCTCGACCGGCTCGGCCAGGCCGGTGGGATCGAAGGCGACGCGCTGGACCTCTCCGTCCAGCAGCGGCGACACGCCCTCGCTCCAGTCCATGTGCAGGCGGGTCCCAGCGAGCGGCGACCAGCGCCCGCCTGAGAAGGCGAGGGGGGCGACGGCCTGGCCGCTGAGGTCGAGCGCGACCGGCCGGGATGTCAGGATGGCTTCGGCGCGGGCCTCGGACAGGCGAACGACCAGACGTTCGGCGTCGCCACGCGCGCTCGGCGAGCTGTCTGGAGCGGTGAGGATGACGGCGGTGGCGGCGAGGGCGATGATCGTCACCACGACCAGGACCTCGACGAGGCTGAAGCCGCCGCGTCGCCGGGCGGACATGGCTCAGGGCCGGGTGCGGACGGTCACGGTGCGCACCGCCCCGCCGCGCTCGAAGCGGATTTCGGCGCTGGCCGCGTCGGCGAGCTGCTGGCGAAGCTGCGCCACCTGCTGCACGCCGCTCAGCTCGACGCCGTTGACAGCCAGGATGACGTCCCCGGACTGGAGGCCCGCGGCGCGGACGGCGGCCCCGTCGCCCCGGGTCTGGACCACGAAGCCGTCGATGCGCGCGCCCCTCAGACGCGGGCGCAGGCCCGCCTGGGCCGCCAGGGCCGCGGGATCGACCACCGGATCGGCGGAGGCGGCGGGGGTGGGCGACACCACCTGCGCGGTCGTCTGGGCCGGCGCGGGGGCGGGCGCCGGCGCGTCGCTGAACAGGAGCCGGCTCAAGGAGCCGCCGCGCGACAGCGTGGCCCCTTCGGCGTCCACCGCCTGCAACACCAATCCGGGCAGAACCTCCTCGCCGACGATCCCCGAGCGCTGGGTCCCGTCCGGCAGGCCGATGATGGCCGAGCCGCCGTCCGCGCCGCCCGCGCGGACCCCGAAGAGGCGCAGCTGGGCGGCGTCTCCCACGCCGGGCTCCGCGAGCGTCGAAGCCGCGCCGGAACGGAAGAAGGCGTCGATGCGCTGGAAGATCTCCAGATCGACGGCGGGCGCGGCGGCGGGTGGGGCCGCGGCCGGCGGGGCAGCCGCGGGGCCGGCGCACAACCAC
>JBKBUS010000055.1:5714-8125 GCA_046290035.1 Brevundimonas sp. | reverse complement strand
CTCGATCGGCCGTACGGACTTCCCGCGGAGCGACCACGCGGCCCTGCTGAACGCCATCGTCACCAAGCTGTGGCCGCTCGGCGACGATGTGACGTTCGTGCCGGGACACGGGCCGGCTTCGACCTTCGGCCAGGAGCGACGCGACAACGCTTTCGTCGCCGACCGCGTCCTAGGCCGCGGCTAGCGACGCAGGTAAAGACCGACGATCAGGCCGAGGCCGAGGCCGTAGAGCAGCGCCTTCTCCGGCTTCTCGCGGATGCGGTCCCGCGCGCGCTCGACCTTCATGTCGGCCCAGTCGAGACCCTTGCGGGCGTCCTCGCGCAGGGCGGTCCGGAGCGAGCGCGGGGTCTCGGCGCCCTCGTCCGGCTGGACGGCCACGTCCTCCTCATAGATGTCGCCCTCGAAGCTGGCGGGCTCCGGCGAGGGACGCGCCAGGTCGTCGGCCTCGACGATGTCGTCGCGATCGTAGGGGGTGGCGGTGGGGTCGGTGTAGGTCATGGGAAACTCCGTACAGGGTGGGGCCTGCGGTGAACGTCCGAGCTCCCGGGCCGTTGCCTTCCCAAAGGAGGCTATCGCCATGACCCACACAGACCCGTTCGCGCCGCCGCTGGAGAGCCCTGAGATCGACTTGCCTGACCCCGGCGCGCCCGAAGCCATCCCGTCCGAGGCGCCGGACGAACTGCCGCCGCCCACCCCGGATCCGACCTCCCCGATCCGCTCGCCCCAGGATCCCGGCTGATCCGCTCAACCCCTTGTGAAACGTCGGCATCTGCGGAACCGGCGCCGTTTCAGGGGGTTTGCTGATCAATCGCAACCATGGCCGAGGAAAGGATCCAGGAATGGCCGACAGCCAAACTCCCCGTGCGTCCGGCGTGTCAAAGCGAGGCTTCGCCTCGATGGATCCGGCGCGCCAGCGTGAGATCGCGAGAAAGGGCGGAGCCAGCGTCCCAAGCGAGAAACGCAGCTTCTCCCAGGACCGCAATCTGGCGGCCCAGGCCGGTCGCAAGGGCGGCGAAGCCTCCCACGGATCACGCGCCAAGCCGGACACCGACAGCGACGCCCGCGGCTGAGCGCCAAGGGACCTGCAGACAGGCGGCCGGGGCGCGCTCCGGCCGCCTTTCGCTTGCCCGGTTCAGGCCCTGAGCACCGCCAGCGCGACCTTGGGTGCCTCGCTCTCGATCACGCGGTCCAGCCGCCAGCCTGACGCCTGGGCCAGGCGCTCGATCATCGCCGGATCGAACTTGTGCGAGCTCTCGGTGTGCAGCCGCTCCCCGGCGTCGAAGCGCACCTCCGCGCCGTCGACCTCGAAGACGAGCGGTCGGACCGCCTCGAGGTGCATCTCGATCCTCGCCTTTTCCGCATTCCACAAGGCCACGTGACGGAAGTCGGCGGGCTCGACCGCCAGGCCGAGGACGTCGCGCATGCGCGCGATCAGGTTCAGATTGAACGCCGCCGTCACCCCCTGGGCGTCGTCGTAGGCCGCGACCAGCGTCGCCTCGTCCTTGATCAGGTCGACTCCGAGGATGAACACCGCGCCCTCGCCCAGAAGGGTGCGCGCCGAGCGCATGAAGGCGACCTGCTCCTCAGCCTCCAGATTGCCGATCGTCGACCCCGGGAAGAAGCCGACGCGGCGACCGGCCGGCGTCGCGTCCGGAAGCGACTTCAGCGACAGGAAGTCTCCGACCACCGGCAGCACCTTCAGCCCCGGATAAGCCGCCGCCAGCCGCGCCTCCGCGCCTTCCAGAGCGCTGGGGCTGATGTCGATCGGCACATAGGCGGCGATGTCACGCGCCGCGTCGAGGACCAGGCGCGTCTTCTCGCTCGCGCCGGAGCCGTATTCGACGAGCACCGCGCCCGGACCCATGGCCTCCGCCAGCGCCGGCGCCGCGGCGCGCAGCAGGCCCAGCTCCTGACGGGTCGGATAGTACTCCGGCAGGCGGGTGATCTGCTCGAACAGCTCCGAACCCCGCGCATCGTAAAACCACTTCGGCGAGGTCCGCTTCGGCGTCCGGGTCAGTCCTTCGCGCAGTTCACGCGCGAAGGCGGCGTCGCCGTCCGCGGCGTTGCGCGCCAGCCTTACCCCCGTGAAGGCCCAGCGCTGGTGAGGATAGTAGAAGTTGCGATAGCTGGCCCGCTCGTGCCCTCGCGGGGTCGCGAAGGCGGAGCCGCGCAGCACCACCTGGTTGGCCATGAACTTGCCGTTGTACTCCGACGCCGTGCCCGGGGTGGGGGTGAAGCCTGGGTAAGGCGCATAGGCGCTGGCCGTCCATTGCCAGACTTCGCCGAACAGGTCGGCGACGCGGCCGCCGGCGGCGGTCGCGGCGTGCTCCCACTCCGCTTCGGTCGGCAGTCGGGCCCCGGCCCAGCGGGCGTAGGCGTCGGCCTCGTAGAAGCTGACGTGGCGCACGGGC
>JBKBUS010000055.1:0-5704 GCA_046290035.1 Brevundimonas sp. | reverse complement strand
CTGGTCGGGATCGACGGACGCGCGGCCGGCCAGCGTCATCACGCTCCAGCCGTCAGCCTCCTGGCGCCAGTACGCCGGCGCGTTCCAGCCCTCGGCCTTCACCGCCGCCCAGCCGTCGGACAGCCAGAGCTCATGCCTTTCGTAGCCGCCGTCGTCGATGAAGCGCAGCCAGTCGCCGTTCGTGACCAGACCCGACGCCAGCTCATAGGGCTCCAGCCAGACGCGATGTCGCGGACCTTCGTTGTCGAACGCGAAGCCGGCGGCGTTCGCCCCGACTTCCGCCAGACCCCCGTCGAACGCCACCCAGTCGGACAGGCCTTCGCGCGGCTGGCGCCGGCCCGCCGGGCGCGGTTCCTCGGGATAGGCGGCCGGGTCCAGTGGCGAGCGGGACATCAGGTGGAGCAGGTCCGACAGGAACAGCTCCTGATGCTGCTGGTCGTGGTGCAGCCCGAGCTCGAACAGATAGGTCTCCTGCCCCGGCTCCAGCCCCGCCTCCAGCCGCTTGAGCATCCGCCGGTCGATCTCGGCGCGGTAGGCCAGCACCTCGTCGGCCGAGGGGCGCGTCATCAAGCCCCGCTCCGGACGGCCGACGCGCTCGCCGAGCGCCTCGTAGTAGGAGTTGAACAGCGTCTGCAGCCGGGGATCGACGGGCTCGTAGCCGTCCTGCCGCGCCAGGATCATCGCCTCGAAGAACCAGCTCGTATGGCCCAGGTGCCACTTGCCCGGGCTGGCGTCCGGCATGGACTGGGCCGCCAGATCCTCGGCCGAGAGCGGCTCGGCCAGCCGGGGCATCGCGGCGCGCACGTCGCGGTACCGCATCGCGTCCCGGGAGGGCAGCGCCTCCACCTTGGCCAGATGGTTCATGACGCCCCCTTCGACGATCCTGGATAGTCTAGCCAACATAACGCCAGGCTTGTCTGACGGTTTCGTGAGCCCGCCTATGTCGGGCCCTCGACTTAGGAACGCCCCCGGGACGCGACGCGTTGACCTAAGTGCGTGAGGCTGATCGCCGCACATTCCCAGTCGCGAGACCAGCATGCCTACCACACCGGCCGCCGGCCCGGAGCAAACGCATGGAGACGGCGAGGTGATCCGGATGTCGGATCGTCAGTGGCGCAACGACGTCGTCGCCTTGATCCCGTCCCTCCGAGCCTTCGCCTGGTCGCTGTCGCGAAACGCCTCCGACGCGGACGACCTGGTTCAGGAGGCGCTGATCAAGGCCTGGTCCAACCGGGACAAGTTCATCCCCGGCACCAACATGCGGGCCTGGCTGTTCACCATTCTGCGAAACACCTGGTACACCACGGTCGGCAAGCGCAAGCGCGAGGTCCGTGACGAGGACGGCCATTATGCAGAGACCCTGGTCGCCCTGCCCAACCAGGAATGGAGCTGTGAGCTGTCGGCCCTGCAGGCGGCGCTGAACGACCTGCCGCCGGATCATCGCGAGGCGATCGTCATGGTGGGCGCCGCCGGCCTGTCCTACGAGGAGGCGGCCGAGATCTCCGGCTGCGCGCTCGGCACCATCAAGAGCCGCGTGAACCGCGCGCGCAATCGGCTGGCGCGGGCGCTGGACATCGAGCGGCCGGCGGATCGGGCCTAACTGCGCGGATCCCTGCGCTTGCCGGACAGGCGATCGACCAGATCCACGAGGTGGTCCGGCGCGGGCTGGCGCTCCACGGCCTCGAAACCGGCCCGCAGCGCCTCATCCACGGACTTCGCCTTCGGCGCTTCGGATCGGGTCTGGGCTGATTTCTTTGGCACGCGCGGCACTCTCCCTGTCTCTACATAGCGCGGCCGTCCGGATTCGTCTGCCGGTCAGAAGCGCCTGCGACACGAAGGCGTGAAGCCGGAACAGGCGGCGGCGGCGGCGGGTTGCCAAGCGCCAATCCACGGAGAGCTTTGATGCAAAACCCCTTCCGCAACCGCTCCGAAGACGACCAGAACCGCGACTGGAACGACGACCGGCGAATGTCGCCCGAGCGCGACGACGGCCGGGACCGGGAACACCGCAGCTGGCAGGACCAGGATCGCGCGCGTGGCGGGGGCGTTCACCCGGCCATGAGCGGCGGGCGTCAGGGCGACTGGGGCTCGGCCGGCTACGGCCAGGCCGCCCAGGGTTCGCAACTGTACGGCGGCCCCGGTCAAGGCGGCGGCATCCAGGGTCAGTCGGACTACGGCGGCTACAGCGGCTACGGCGGGCCGTCGGCCGGCGGCGGGGCGCCTCGCAGCCAGGGCGACGACGCCACGCGACACGGCCGCTTCGACCAGGGCCATGGCGAGACCGGCTACGGCCGCGGCGGATACGGCCAAAGCGGCGCCCACGCCGGCTCGGCCGGCGCGGATTACGGCTACGGCCGGCAGAGCCACGCCCCGGGCTCGCAGATCTGGGGCCAGGAGGACCACCGGTCCATCCGCCAGGGCTCCGGCGGAACCTATGGTCAGGGCGGCCATGACCCCCACCACGGCGCTCATCATGAGTTCGAGCCCGACTATCTGCAGTGGCGCGAGGCCCAGATGCGCAGCTTCGACGACGACTATCGCTCCTGGCGCGACGAGCGCCGCCAGAAGTTCTCGTCCGACTTCGACACCTGGCGCAGCAGCCGAAACGGCGACGCCGCGCGCAACAACCTGTCGGCCTCAGCCGTCCAGGACGTCGCTGATGGCGGAAAGGGACAGTCGGATCTGAACGACGCGGCGCGCGACGGCGGCACGGACGCGACGCACGACAAGACGCGCTGAGGCCGACGAGCTCCAGCGACCTTCAGCGCCGGGTCGTGAGGGACGGGGCCGGTTCACGCCGGCCCCGTTCTGCGTTCTCAGCGAACCGGCCGCCCGCCGTGCTTGGCGTACTCCAGCCGCGCGATGGTCCGGTTGTGCACCTCGTCGGGACCGTCGGCGATGCGCAGGGTGCGCACCGTCGCATAGAGTTCCGCCAGCGGCGTGTCCGGCGACACGCCCGCGCCGCCGAAGGCCTGGATCGCGTCGTCGATGACCTGCAGCGCCATGCGCGGCGCGGCGACCTTGATCTGGGCGATCTCGGACTTGGCGTTCTTGGCGCCGGCCTCGTCCATCATCCAGGCGGCCTTGAGCACCAGCAGGCGGCACATCTCGATATTGGTGCGGGCGTCGGCGACGCGCTGTTCCCAGACCGAATGCTCGGCGATGGCCTTTCTGAAGGCGACGCGGCTGAGCAACCGCTCGCACATCAGCTCCAAAGCCCGCTCGGCGGCCCCGATCACGCGCATGCAGTGGTGGATGCGGCCCGGGGCGATTTCGAAACCCCTGCCCTCGCCGGCGATCAGGTTCTCGACCGGCACCCGCACGTTGTCGAGCACCACCTCGGCGTGGCCGATCGGAAGCTCGTCGTAGCCGAACACCTTGAGCATGCGCTCGACGCGGAAGCCCGGCGTGTCGACCGGCACGATGATCTGGCTCTGCTGATGGTGGGTGGCCGCGTCAGGGTCGGTCTTGCCCATGACGATGGTCACCGCGACGTTCGGGTGCGCCATGTTCGTCGACCACCACTTGCGGCCGTTGATGACGTAGTGGTCGCCGTCCCGCTCGATCCGCGTCTCGATGTTGGTGGCGTCCGAGCTCGCGACCGCCGGCTCGGTCATCAGGAAGGCCGACCTGATCTCGCCCGCCATCAGCGGCTTCAGCCAGCGGGCCTGCTGCTCGGCGTTACCGTACATATGGAGGACTTCCATATTGCCGGTGTCGGGGGCGTTGCAGTTGAACACCTCGGCCGACCAGAGGTGGCGGCCCATCAGCTCGGCCAGCGGCGCGTACTCGAGGTTCGTCAGCCCGGCGCCGTGCTCGCCCGGCAGGAACATGTTCCACAGGCCCGCCTCGCGCGCCTCGGCCTTCAGCCGCTCCATCGTGGGCGGCTGGACGCCGGGGTTGGAATGGACCTCGCGACGATAGTCCTCCTCGGCCGGGATGACCCGTTCCTGCATGAAGCGGGAGACGCGCTCGCGCCAATGCTCGGCGCGCTCACTGGGCCTGAAATCCATGTCGTGTCCTCCGAAACGTAAAGCGGCGCGGACTCATGGGAGCCCGCGCCGCCAGGATCATTGATCCAGATCCAAAGCTCAGCGCTTCAGCAGCGGCGCCAGCTTCTGGGCGATCATCATGTCGCCATCGATCTTCAGCTTGCCCTGCATGAAGGCCATCATCGGGTCCAGCCGGCCCTCGGACAGGGCGATGAAGTCGTCCCAGCTGATCCGCACGGTGGCGTCGGCCGGCTTGTCCTCGTTGGTCACGCTGTTCGGGACGGACGCGCCGTCGATGAAGATCTTGCCGGTGTCGCCCAGGTCGATCTTGACGGTCTTGCCCAGACCGGAGTTGTCGCCGACGGCGCTGCGGATGTGGTCGGTCACGGAAGCCAGGTCGGCCATTCGCGTCTCTCCTTAAGGGAGGTAAGGTGGGACCGAACGCCTAACCCGGCCGCCGGACGGCGCCAAGATCACCCTGCGGAAACCTCGGCGCCGGAGCGAGCGATCAGAACAGGACCTTGATCGTGCCCACGATCCGTTCATCGCTGAACGGGGTGTCGATGTCGGTGTCGTGGTAGCGGACATCGGCGAGCAGGTTGTCGGTGAGCAGATAGGCGGCGCCGACGTTCCAGGTGGTGTAGTCGTCCGAGACGTCCAGCGCCTGGCGACCCACGGCGGCGGACACGGTCCAGTTGGCGTTCAGCGCCCAGGCGGCGTTGCCCTCGACGTAGACAGCCTCCTCATCGGCGGCGCCGAAGAAGTCCGGCGAGTAGAACACCACCACCCCCAGCGTCGCCGGGCCGACCGCGCGCGAGGCCGCGGCCTTGAACTCCACATAGTCATAGTCCGCCGCGCCGGGCCCGCCGGGGTAGAGGTAGCCGACGACGCCGAAATCGAGCGCATAGCCCGCCGCCTCCGTCCGGTAGCCCCCGTAGATGTCGATCTCTCCGTCCGTGTCATCGAAGAACTCGACGTTCGAGGCCCACGCCCCGACGTAGAAGGAGCCGATGGTGGCGTCGACGCCGCCCTGGACGGCCGGATCGCTGTCGCTCTGGGTGAAGCCGCGGAAGACGTAGTCGCTGGTGACGCCGAAGTTGAAGGCGACGTCGACGTCCTGGGCCGAAGCGGGCGCGGCGGCGATCATGGCGGCGGCGAGCGCCAGGACTGCGGAATGGGTGATGAACTTCATGTGATTATCCCCTCTCGATGATCCCGGTCGGGGAGGACCGGGACGGTTTGGCCGCCGGCGACCGGGCGATCCGGCCGCCGGCGGATGCGGTTCAGGCGTGCTCCAGGGCCTCGCCGTGCAGGTGGGTGTCCAGGCCCTCCTCCTCCTGCGCCTCGCTGACGCGCAGGCCGGTGGTGAACTTGCAGATCAACAGGATGACGAAGGTGGCGACGGCGCTCCACGCCACGGTGAAGGCCAGGCCCAGCGCCTGGTTCCCCACGTTGGCGCCTTCGGAGACGCCGTTGATGGCGGTGGTGGCGAACACGCCGGTCAGCAGGGCGCCCAGCAGCCCGCCCGCCCCGTGGATGCCGAAGGCGTCCAGGCTGTCGTCGTAGCCGAGCAGCTTCTTGATCCAGACCGACGCGGCGTAGCAGACCGGCCCGGCGGCCGCGCCGATGATCACGGCGCCCTTGGGATCGACGAAGCCGGCGGCCGGGGTGATGGCGACCAGGCCGGCGACCAAGCCCGACAGCACGCCGAT
>JBKBUS010000054.1:0-8148 GCA_046290035.1 Brevundimonas sp. | reverse complement strand
GCAGCCGGCTTAGCGACAGGTTTTGCAGGCGCAGGTGCGGCAGCGGCCAGCTTCGAGGCCTCGGCGCGGGCGGCTTCAGCAGCGGCGCGCGCTGCTGCAGCCACGGCCTGGGCGGCGTTGGACGCCTGTTCGGCGGCGGCGGCCTGTTCGCGGGCGGCGGCATCGCGACGCGCCTGTTCAGCGGCCTGGGCACGGGCCTTTTCGGCCTGGGCCTGAGTGGCCAGTTCGATGGCGCGACGGCGCGCTTCCTGTTCCTCGCTGGACAGGCCGCCGGCGCCGCGCGGCGGGGCCGGTCTCGGAGCCTGGGCCGCCGGAGCGGTCTCGGAGCGCGGACGCGCGACGTCGAAGCCCTGCGGACGCTGATGGCCGCCGCTGGGCGGAGAGCCGACCCGTCGCTTGGTCTCCACCACGACCGTCTTGGTCCGGCCATGGCTGAAGCTCTGGCGCACGGTGCCGGTCGAAACCGATCCCGTCTGGCGAGGCTTCAGGCTGAGCGGCGCGCGCGGTCCCGTCTGCGAGGGGGTTCCGCCGCTCTTCTGGCCGTCCTGGGTCTTGTCGTTCTCGTCGGTCATCCGGTCGCTTTACTGGTCCGGCGGGCCTATCCCGCCGTGGTCGTCGTCAAAACGCAAAAAGCCGCGCGCGGCCCCGCCCCCTGATCAGGGAACAGGCCCCCGCCCGTCGGCCTCTGCCGTAGGTCCCCGCTCACGCCCGGCCACGGGGGGCAAGCCCCAGCCGTCGGGTGCGATCGGTCGAAATCCCGCCAGACGCCGGACCTCCTGGCCCCACCGTTCGGCGCGCCCGCCCTTGAGCAGGACGGCGTGTATCGCATTTTCCAGCCCCAGGGCCAAACCCAAATCGTCGGCGCGGAACGCGCCGCAGACCTGCGGGACCGGCGTCTGATGGCGGGCGAGGCGAAGAAGCTTGTCACGGCCGTCGGCCGAACCGTCCGCCGCCTCGATCATCCAGGCGACGCGCCCCGCCCGGATCGCATCGGCGCAACTGTCGAAGCCGGAGATAAGCACGCCTTCGCGCCGGGCAAGTCCCAGCTGGTCCAGCACGCGTCGGACGAGCAGACGTTCGACCAGGTCCGCCAGGTCGGCCTGGGCCTTAAGGGGCGCCTTGGCCGCCCGCGCGAACAGGTTCTTCGCCGCGGCCTCGGACACGGAGGCGCGGTCGGCCGCGACCCAAAGGCCGCGGCCGGGCAGGTTCCGGGCAAGATCGGGAACGACCGAACCGTCGGGGCCGGCGACGAAGCGGATCAGGCAGGACTCATCCATGACCTGGCGGGTGACCAGGTCCCGGCGTTCCCTATCCGCGGCCGCGAAGGCTCCCATGAACGGCTCGGTCCTCCATCACCGGTCTTCGGCCGAGGCGTCGTCCGCCTCTTCGCCGGCGTCGTTCGAGCCTTCGAACAGCTGCTCGGCCTCGGACATGTAGTCCTCGCCCTCGAAGCCTTCCTCATAGACCTCTTC
The DNA here is from genome assembly GCA_046290035.1 of Brevundimonas sp. Lineage (GTDB taxonomy): Bacteria > Pseudomonadota > Alphaproteobacteria > Caulobacterales > Caulobacteraceae > Brevundimonas. The sequence continues at coordinate 6,676 of JBKBUS010000054.1, read as the reverse complement.
CGGCTCGGGCTGGGGCAGTTCGGAAGCGTCGATCCAGCCGGCGGCCACGCGGGCTTGGAGGATCAGCATCTCGGCGTCCTCCTGGCTCAGGTTGAAGCTTTCCAGCACGCCCGGCACGCGCACGCGCTCGCCGTTCTTGACCTCGAAGCCGCCGCGCACCTCGTCGGTGGCGAGGTCGGCCAGATCCTCGACCGTCTTCACGCCGCCTTCCCCGAGCGCCACGGCCATCGGCAGGGTCACGCCAGGCACCTCAAGCACGCCATCCTCGACGCCCAGCTCCTTGCGCTTGGCGTCCTGCTCGGCCGCCTGACGATCCAGGAAGTCGCGGGCGCGGGCCTGGAGCTCTTCGGCCGTTTCCTCGTCGAAGCCCTCGATGTCGGAGATTTCGTAGGCCTCGACATAGGCCAGGTCCTCGACCGTGGCGAAGCCTTCGGTGACCAGCAGCTGGGCGATCACCTCGTCGACGTCCAACGCGTCCTGGAACAGCTGGGTCCGCTCGGCGAACTCCTTCTGGCGACGCTCGGAGTCCTGGCTCTCGGTGATGATGTCGATCTGCCAGCCGGTCAGCTGGGAGGCCAGGCGCACGTTCTGGCCTCGACGGCCGATGGCCAGCGACAGCTGCTCGTCCGGCACCACGACCTCGACGCGGTCGGCCTCCTCGTCCAGCACCACCTTCGACACCTCGGCCGGAGCCAGGGCGTTCACGATGAAGGTCGGCTCATCGTTGTTCCACTGGATGATGTCGATCTTCTCACCCTGCAGCTCGGCCACGACCGCCTGGACGCGCGAGCCCCGCATGCCGACGCAGGCGCCGACCGGGTCGATGGAGGAGTCGTTCGACAGCACCGCCATCTTGGCGCGCGAGCCGGCGTCGCGGGCCGCCGCGCGGATCTCGATCACGCCGTCATAGACCTCGGGCACCTCCTGGGCGAACAGCTTGGCCATGAAGCCGGGGTGGGCCCGGCTCAGCATGACCTGCGGCCCCTTGGCCTCGGGCCGGACGTCGTAGATGTAGGTGCGGATCCGGTCGCCGATGTTGAAGATCTCGCGCGGGATCGACTGGTCGCGGCGCATGATGCCCTCGCCCCGGCCCAGGTCGACGATGACGTTGCCGTACTCGACCCGCTTGACGGTGCCGTTGACGATCTCGCCGACGCGGTCCTTGAACTCCTCGTACTGGCGCTCGCGCTCCGCCTCGCGGACCTTCCCCATCACGACCTGGCGGGCCATCTGGGTCTGGACGCGGCCGAACTCGAAGGGCGGCAGCTCCTCGATGTACTCCTTGCCGACGAAGGCCTCGGGGTCGCGCTTGGAGGCGTCCTTGAGGCGGACCAGCGCGGAGTCGTTGAACTCCTCCAGCTCGTCCTCGGGCTGCCAGTCGTCCTCGACGATGGTGACGTGACGGGTCAGGGCCAGCTCGCCCGTCTTCGGGTCGATCTTGGCGCGGATGTCGTGGTGCGCGCCGTAGCGGGCCTTGGCGCCCTTCTGGATCGCCTCCTCGATCGCCTCGATCACGATCTCCTTCTCGATGTTCTTCTCGCGCGCGACGGCGTCGGCGATCTGGAGAAGCTCGAGGCGGTTGGCGGAAACGCCGGTCACGGCCATGGTCGGGTCCTCAGTCGTTGGAGTCTTGTTCGGCCGGAAGGCCGTCGTCGGAAGGTTCGCCCCTCTGGGCGCGGAGCTCGGCGCCGCGCTTCATCAGGGCGTCGGTCAGGACCAGCTTGGCGTCGGCCAGCCAGTCGAAGGGGATCAGCGCCGTCTCCTCCTCGCCCTCGAGGTCGATCAGCACATGGGCGTCCTCAGTCCCGGCGATCAGGCCGCGGAAGCGGCGGCGTCCCTCGACCAGACGGTCGGTCTCCAGCCGCGCCTCATGGCCCTCGAACAGGTCGAAGTCGGACAGGCGGGTCAGCGGCCGGTCGATGCCGGGGGACGACACCTCCAGCAGATACTCGCCGGCGATCGGGTCGGCGGCGTCGAACACCTCCGAGACCGCGCGCGACAGCCGGGCGCACTCCTCGACCGAGATGTCGTGGTCGGCGGCGCGCTCGGCCATGATCTGCAGGCGGCGACGCTGGGTCCCGCCCATCAGGCGCACGCGTACGACCTCCAGGCCCAGGCTCTGGGCCACGGGCTCGATGAGCTCGAGCAGCTGACGATCCTCGGCGGTCTTGGCCCGCACGGGTGGCTCCGGAAAAGACAAAGGCGGCGGGCCTGCCGGCCGCCGCCTCTCCGAGGCGCCGTCCGACGCCCCGTCGATAACGATGTGAGCGGCGATATAGGCGAAGTCGAAGGGCTTGTCAGCCCCGTTTCGGCGGTCGGTCTTGCGGGGCCGCCGGCGGCGTGGTTGGGCGGCGGCATGAGCCGTCGTCTCCGCGCCCCGCTGCTGGCCCTCGCCTTCGCCGCCCTCACGGCGGCCGGCGCCCAGATCGACGTTCCGATGCGGCCCGTCCCCATGACGATGCAGAGTTTCGCGGTGCTTCTGTCGGGCGCGGCGCTGGGGCCGATCTGGGGCGCGGCGGCGGTGTTGATCTATCTGGGTCTGGCGCTTCTGGGGCTGCCGGTTCTGGCGGAGGGCGCCAGCGGCTTGGCGCCCTTCCTGGGGCCGACGGCGGGCTACCTGTTCGCCTTCCCCATCGCCGCCGCCGGTGCCGGCCTGGCCGCGCGCCGGGGCGTCCTGTCGCACTGGGCGGCCGGCGCGGGCGCCCTGTTCGGCCTGCATCTCGTGCTGCTGGGCGTGGGCGGCGCTTGGCTCGCGCTTGAGATCGGGGCGGCGGCCGCCTGGACCGCTGGGGTCGAACCCTTCCTGCTCGGGGCGGCGGTCAAGTCGCTGCTGGTCCTCGCCGCCTGGCGGCTTTGGCCGTCGCGGCTCAGAGGCGGCTGAAGTCCAGAAACACCGGCGCCGTGTCGCCGAGCTTCTTCTCCTCATAGCGGGTGGTGACGTGGTCGGAGGGCGCGACCCGCCAGTCGTCGGCCGCTTCCGCCCGCCAGGCGAGGCCCGGCGTCTTCAGGAAGCGCTCCAGCGCCCAGTCGGCGTAATCCTTCCAGTCGGTGACGAAGCGTAAACGCCCGCCGGGCCTCAGCAGGCGGGCGAACTCGGCGGCCGTGTCGGCCTGGACCAGACGGCGCTTTGCGTGGCGCGCCTTGGGCCAGGGGTCCGGAAACAGGACCATGATCCGGTCCAGCGAGGCTTCCGGCATGGCGGCCATGACCTCGCGCGCGTCGCCGGCGTGGAGCCGCACGTTCTTCAGTTCCCGCTCCTCGATGTGGCGCAGCGCCGAGCCGACGCCGTTCAGAAAGGGCTCGCAGCCGATCATCAGGGTGTCCGGCCGCCGCGCCGCCTGTTCGGCCAGATGCTCGCCGCCGCCGAAGCCGATCTCCAGCCAGACCTCCCCCGCGCCAGGCATCAGGGCGCGCGGGTCGAACGGACCGTCGGCCGGATCGGGCACGGCGATCCTCGGCAGCAGCGTGTCGAACAAGGCCGCCTGCCGGGGCTTCAGCGTGCGGGACTTGATGCGCCCGAAGCTGCGCAACAGGCCCCAGGTCGGGGGCGGAACGGGGGTCGACATGGCGCGCGGTCTAGCGGGTCACGACGGCCGCGGGAAGGTCAGGCCGCCAGGTGGCGGAAGGCCGCGACGACCTGAGCGTAGGCCTCGCGCTTGAACGGCACGACCAGCTCAAGCGCTTCGTCCAGCGGGGCCCAGCGCCAAGCCTCGAACTCGACCTCGCCGTGCGCCTCCAGGTCGATCTCGGATTCGTCCCCCGTGAAGCGATAGGCGAACCATGTCTGGCGCTGGCCGCGCCAGCCCTTTCGGCCGCGCGCCGCGTCCTCGGCCAGCACCTCGGGCGGAAAGTCGTACACGATGGGCGCGTCGGTCCGCTCCAGGGGCTCGATCGACACGACGCCGGTCTCCTCCAGCAGCTCACGCCGGGCGGCGGCTTCCAGATCCTCGCCGGGATCGACGCCCCCTTGGGGGAACTGCCAGCAGAACGGCTCCGCCGCGCCCGCCCGGCGGCCCAGCCAGACCCTTCCGTCGTTGTGGAACAGCACCACGCCCACGTTGGGGCGGTATTCACTGAGGTCTCGGTCGCTCATGCGCGGCGATCTAGCATGCTCCGGCACAGGCCAAGAAGAAGGCCGTCGGTCCCGGCCGAAGCGCCGGCCGCAGATCGCCTAGAGCCCGAGCGGGCCGTAGAGCCAGGTCAGCCAGATCCCGGCGCTCAGAAAGGTCCCGAACGGCAGGCGGTCGGCCATGTCGACCGGGTGCCGCAGCACCAGGCGCGCGAGCACGAGACACAGCCCGGCCAGCGAGCCGTAGAGCAGCACGCTCGGCAGTCCGATCCAACCGACCCAGGCGCCGGCCGCCCCGAACAGGAACGGGTCGCCGCCGCCCAGCCCCTGACGTCTGCGAACCACCGCGTACAGCCAGCCGACGAGCCAGAGCAGGACGAAGCCGGCCGCCACGCCGATGGCGCGCGCGCCGAGCGTCTCCGGGGCCAGCAGCCAGGCCGCGACCAGTCCCGTGATCGCCAAGGGCCAGGTGAGTATATCGGGCAGCCAGAAGTTCTCGGCGTCGATGACGGCGATCAGCAGGAGCTGCCAGCCGAGCACGGCGGTCGCCAGCGCGGGCCATACCCCGCCCCCGTGATGAAGGCCCGCCCAGAGCCCTATGGCCGCCGCGGCCAGCTCAATCAGCGGCAGGCGCGGCGACAGCCTCGCGCCGCAGTCCGCCGCACGGCCCCGCTGGACCACCCAGCTGACCACCGGGATCAGGTTCCAGGGCTTCAGCCGCGCGCCGCAGGCGTCGCAGCGCGACGGCGCCAGCACCACGTCCTCGCCCTTCGGCAGCCGATCGGCGACCAGCCCGATGAAGCTGCCCAGGATCAGTCCCAACCCGGCGAGCAGCAGGGCGAGGGTCATCAGTCGCGCAGCAGCTCGTTGACGCCGGTCTTGGCCCGGGTCTGGGCGTCCACGCGCTTGACGATCACGGCGCAGTACAGCGACGGACCGCCGTTGGGGTCCGGCAGGGCGCCGGGCACCACCACCGAATAGGCCGGCACCTCGCCCCGGAACACCTCGCCGGTGGCGCGATCGACGATCTTGGTCGAACCCGACAGATAGACGCCCATGGCGAGGACCGCGCCCTCGCGCACGATCACGCCTTCGGCCACCTCGGCGCGGGCGCCGATGAAGCAGCCGTCCTCGATGATGGTCGGATTGGCCTGGAGCGGCTCCAGCACCCCGCCGATGCCCGCGCCGCCGGACAGGTGCACGTTCCTGCCGATCTGGGCGCAGGAGCCGACGGTGGCCCAGGTGTCGACCATCGTGCCCTCGCCGACGTAGGCGCCGATGTTCACGAAGCTGGGCATCAGGACGACGTTCCTGCCGATGAAGGCGCCGCGCCGCACAACCGCGCCCGGCACCGCGCGAAAGCCGGCGGTCTGGAACTCGGTCGCGGTCATGTCGCCGAACTTGTTGGGCACCTTGTCCCAGTAGGGGCCGAGGCCGGGGGCCGGGCTGTTCATGCCCCGGTCGCCGGCGCGCAGGATCTGGTTGTCGTTCAGCCGGAAGGACAGCAGCACCGCCTTCTTGAGCCACTGGTGGGTGACCCATCGCCCGTCCGCGTCGCGCTCGGCTACGCGCGCCTGGCCGGAGTCCAGCTGATCCAGGGCCGCGTCCACCGCCTGGCGCACCTCCCCATGGGTCCCGGCGGAGATGTTGGCGCGGTCCTCCCAGGCGGCCTCGATGACGGAGACAAGGTCGTGGCTCATGCGGCGTCCCTCAAAGCATGCGGCGTCAGGAATGAGATCAGGTCGGGCGCGACGTGGTCGACCCAGTCGCCGACTTCGTGGCCCCGCCCGTCGCCGACCAGCACCGTGGTCATGCCCATGGCCTTGGCGGGCTCGAGGTTCCGAGGCGTGTCCTCGAAGAAGATGGCGCGATGCGGCGCGATGTCGAAGCGCTCCAGAAAGCGGCGGAAGGTCGATGGCGCCGGCTTGGGCGTCAGCTCCATGTCCTCGATGGCGTGGACGCCATGGAAGCTGGCGGTCACGCCGATCCGCTGCAACACCCGATCCGCGTGGCAGCGGGCGCCGTTCGTCAGAACGAAGCGGCGGCCAGGAAGCGCGTTCAGCACCTCGGCGAGTTCCGGGTGCGGCTCCAGGCTGTCCAGCGGCACGTCGTGGACCTCGCGCAGGAAGGCCTCGGGATCGACCTGATAATTGGCCATGAGGCCGGCCAGCGTAGTGCCGTGCTCGTCCAGGAACTGGCGCTGGAGCGTGCGCGCCTCGTCGGTCGGCAGGCCCACGGCGGCGACCATGAAGGCGTTGATCCGCTCCTGCACCAGCCGCATCACCCCCTGCTCGGGCGGATACAGGGTGTCGTCCATGTCGAAGATCCAGGCCTCGACGTGGGACAGGTTGGGACGCGAGCTCATCCCGCCTTCACCAGGGTGCCGGCGCCGGTCTCGGTGAACAGCTCCACCAGCATGGCGTGGGGGCGGCGACCATCCAGGATGACCACGGCCTCGACGCCGGCGCGCACGGCGGCCATCGCGGTCTGGAGCTTGGGGATCATGCCGCCGGTGGCGACGCCCTCGTCGATCAGGCGCGAGGCGTCGCCGACGGTCATCTGGCGAATGATCTCGCCATCCGCGCCCTTCACGCCCGGCACGTCGGT
>JBKBUS010000053.1:0-8155 GCA_046290035.1 Brevundimonas sp. | reverse complement strand
CAGGCGGCAAGCGGGCCGACGAGCGTCAGCGCGCCGGCGGTCGTCAGCAGACGTCGCCGCGATGTCAGAGCCAGATGTACCGGCGGCCGGTCGGACATGAACGCTCCCGAGGCGGCGCCCGCTTGATGCCAAAGCGCCACGGCGGTTCGGGATTAACGGTGTTCCCTGCAGGCGTCAAAGCCCAACCGACCGCCCGGCGGCAGCCCGTGCTGAGGCTCAGCCCGGCTTGCGGAAACGCAGGGTCATCCGGTCGCTTTCGCCCACCGCGTCGAACTCGGCGCGCTCCGCCGGGGTCAGGGTCCGTCCGTTCTGCTCGGACCGGCGCACGGGCGGCAGGGTCCAGACGCCGAACGGATGATCCCGGTCGTCAGCGGCGTTGGCGTTGATCTCGGAACGCCCGTCCAGCACCAGGCCGGCGCGCTCGGCGGCGGCGATGACATGCGCCTCGGACACATAGCCGGTCGGGGCGGTCTGATCGGGATCGGAGCCCTCGGGGGCGCGGTGCTGCTCGACCGCCAGGACGCCGCCCGGCTTCAGCACGCGGGCGAACTGCCCCATCAACGCGTCGGTCTGGCCGCCGCGGTGCCAGTTGTGAAAGGCCCGCGCCACCAGGACCATGTCCGCCGACCCGTCGGCGACGCCCAATAGCTGCTGGCCGTTGTTGGCGGCGACATAGGTCCCGCCGGTCTGGCTCAGATAGGGCTGCAGGATGTTCGACCACCACCCGGCCTGGCCCGGCTGAATCTCGACGACGGTCATTCCCGGCGCCAGGCCCCAGAACGTCAGGGACTCGTAGGGATGCCGATACCGGTCGCGAGCGCGATCCGCCTGAGGCCGAGCGTCCGAAGCGATCGCGGCCTGGAGCGCGGCGTCCGCCTGCTGGATGGCGGCGGGCCCGACGGCGGGCGCGGCGGAGGCGGGCGCGGCGAAGGCCAAGAGGGCGGCGGCGAGAAGCGGGGTGCGCATGGTCGTCGATATCTCCCTGTTCACCCGTCTGCGCGGGCCGCGCCATCTGGCCCGGACCCTCGCCGCGCCGCAAGTCGCCTGAACGGCGAGCGACCTCTTGACGCCGCGGTCGCCGCTTCCAATCTCCAGCCTTGAGGCGCGCCGACAGGGCGTCTCGCGGAGAGCCGGGGCCCGACAGGGACCGGCGCTTCGGTCCCCACCGTCCCGGGCAAACCGCTGGGGCGGCTCAACCTTGCTGATGTCAGGAGGATTGACATGCGTACCATCGACTTCTCGCCGCTCTACCGTTCGGCCGTCGGCTTCGACCGTCTGGCCACCCTGCTGGAAAGCGCCGCGCGCACCAGCGAAAGCGGCGGCTGGCCGCCCTACAACATCGAAACGACCGGCGAGAACGCCTACCGGGTCGAGATCGCGGTCGCGGGCTTCACCCCCGACGAGCTGAACGTCGAGGTGAAGGAGAACCTGCTGACCGTCACCGGCCGTAAGACGGCGAACGATGACAGCCAGCGCAACTATCTGCATCGCGGCCTCGCCGAACGCGACTTCGAGCGGCGCTTCCAGCTCGCCGACTACGTGATCGTGACCAGCGCCAAGCTGGAGAACGGCCTGCTGTCGATCGAGCTGAAGCGCGAGCTGCCCGAGGCGCTGAAGCCCCGGCGCATCGAGATCACGACGCCCGCCGGCCTGATCGAAGGCAAGGCGGCCTGATCGGCTCCCCACCACGATGAACCCTGAGGGGCGGCGCCGACGGCGTCGCCCCTTTTTGCATCAGGTCGGGGGCGAAAGTCCAAGCGCGGCGGTCGTCACCGCGCCGGCGAGCTCGGCGTTCCGGGTCTGGGCTCCGTGCAGCCGCGCACGGGTCAGGTCCGCGCCCGTCAGGTTCGCCCGGCTCAGATCAGCGCCCGACAGGTCCGCGCCCCTGAGCTTGGCGCCTGAGAGGTCCGCGGGCATCAGGCGGTCCGGCCCGATCAGCAGCGGCCCCAGTTGCGCCTCACGCAGGTCGGCGCCCCCCATCCGCGCGCCCTTCAGCCGGGCGCCGCGCAGATCGGCGCGCCTGAGGCTGCAGGATCGAAGGTCCGCTCCCTCCAGGTGCGCGCCCTGGAGCTGCACGCCGTCCATGTCCAGGCCGTAGAAGACCGCGCGCTTGGCCGAGAGCGCCGTCAGGTTCAGCCCCACGATGGACTTCAGCGGCCGCAGATCGACGCCGTCGAAGACCGAGGGCCGCCCCTCGGTCCCACCGGTTTCGCACCAGCGTGCGTGCTCGCGCAGCATCTCGGCCGCCGGCAGGTTCGTCAGGGCGTGGCCCGGGGAGCGGGAGTCGGTCAGCGCCCCCTCCATGTCCGCCCCGTCCGCGCGCCACATGGTGGTCTGGGCCCCGACCAGCACCGCATCGCGCAGGTCCGCGCCGGTCAGGTCCGCCCCCGAGAGATCCGCGCCGGCCAGGTCGGCGCCGCGGAAATCGGCCTGTTTCAGGTTGGCGCGAACCAGCTTGCAATCCTTCATCACCGCGTCCGAGAAGTCCGCCGCGATGGCGATGACGCCGGACAGGCGCGAGCGCTGCAGATTCGCGCCCGACAGGTTCGCGCCGACCGCGTCGGTGTCGTAGCCGGCGCGCGGCTCGATGATGCGGAAGCCCAGGCGGGAGTCAGCCGCCGCGAGCGTGCCCTCGCGCAAATCCGCCTCGAACAGGTCCGCTCCTGTCAGGTCGGCGCCGCGCAGGCTGGCGCCGCGCAGATCCGCGCGCCTGAGACTGGCCTCCTCCAGCACCGCGTCCGTCAAATCCGCCCCGAACAGGTTGGCGTTGTCGAGCTTGGCCCCGGAGAGGTCGCACCCGGTCAGGTAGGCGCCGGCGAAGTCCGCGTCCGCGAGGTGACGTCCTCTCAGCGAAAGCCCCGACAGGTCGCACCAGGCGAAGACCGCCCTGGCCCCGCCGTTGATGCACCGGAACAGCCGCTCGTGCTTGGCGCAGATCGCGTCGACCTCCGCCTGATCCAGCTTGCGCCGGATCGGCTGGGCTCTCTCGCTCGCGTGGGCACGGGCCGCCGTCATGATCGGCCAGCCTTAGCGGATGTCGATTAAGGAAGTTCTCTCGCGCCGACCTCAGTCGGTCAGAAGGCCCTCAGCGCGCAGGGCCTCGGCCAGCTCGCCCGGCCCGGTCCAGAGCCGTGTGTAGCCGGCCTCGCCCAGCCGGGTCAGCTCCCCCTTCAGATCGGCCCGCGGCGAGGCGGCGAACCGGGCGTCGAAGCCCTCGCCGGACTGGGATATCCGCACCATCGGCCGCCCGGTCTCCAGGCGATGCAGATAGCCCTCGTAGAGCACGCGCGCGTCGTCGGCGAGCAGGCCCGTCTCGACCTCAAGGCCCGCCTGGCGAAGGCGGTCGACACCGCGACCGGAGGCGAACGGCGAGGGGTCGAGGGCGGCGATCACCACCCGGGCGACGCCCGCCTCCACCAGAAAGTGCGAACAGGACTTCCGCCCCGAAGAGCGCGCGCCGCAGGGCTCCAGCGTGACGTAGGCGGTGGCCCCGTTCGCCGATCCGCCGGCCGCGGGGACGGCCTGCTCCTCCGCATGGGGGCGTCCGCCCGGGGCGGTCGCCGCCTCGGAGATCACGGCGTCGCCCTTGACCATGACGCAAGCCACCGCCGGATTGGGCCAGGTCGAGCCCATGGCGTGAAGCGCCAGATCAATGGCCCGGCGCATGTGGCGGACGTCGTCGCTCACGGCAGCGCCGGCAGGGCTTCGGCGCGCTGGGCGTCGAGATACCGGGCCGCGGTCGGCTTCAGGCCGGAGTCGAGGGTGATCTCCAGCGGATTGCCGGTCGGGATCTCGACCCCGACGATCCGGTCGTCCGGCACGGCGAACAGCAGCTTGACGATGGCCCTGAGCGAATTGCCATGGGCGGCGATCAATACGTCCTCGCCGGCCTTCAGGCGGGGCGCGATCTCGGCGTCCCAGTAGGGCTGGACCCGGTCCAGAGTGGTCTTCAGGCTCTCGGTGTCGGGGATCGGCTGGCCGGCGTAACGAGGATCGGCTCCGAAGTCGTACTCCCCACCCGGGGCCAGCGGCGGCGGCGGCACGTCGTAGCTGCGCCGCCAGATCAGCACCTGCTCGTCGCCGTGCTTCTCGGCCGTCTCGGCCTTGTTCAGCCCCGTCAGCCCGCCGTAGTGCCGCTCGTTCAGCCGCCAGTCGGCGATCACCGGCGTGTCGGACAGGCCGGCGGCCGCCAGCGCCGCGACCCCGGTCTTGCGCGCCCGCTTCAGCACCGAGGTGAACATCACCGCCGGCCGGAAGCCGGCCTCGGCGATCAGCGTCCCCGCCTTCTCGGCCTCCGCCTCGCCCTTCGGGGTGAGGTCGACGTCGACCCAGCCGGTGAACCGGTTCTCGAGGTTCCACTGACTCTGGCCGTGGCGCAGGAGGATCAGACGCGGCATCGAAAGCTCCAAGGACGAGGCCATTGGGGGTAGGACCGAGGCCTCCGGGGGTCAAGCGGAGGATTCCGCATCGATAACGCCGTTGTGGCGTTGTTAGTCGCCGCGGCCCCGCTGTATAGCCGCCACCCTAAGCCACGCCGCCAAAGGACGACCGATGCTGAAGCCCCGCCAGGACATCCGGCCGAACTCCTCCGAGTACGAGACCATTCCGCTGGTCAAGCCGACCGGGTTCCGCGAGTACGATGCGCGCTGGGTGCTTGAGAAGGAGATCAACCTCCTGGGCGTCCAGGCGCTGGGGCTGGGGCTGGCCACCTATGTGCATGAGATCGGCGCCAAGCCCCGCATCGTCACCGGCCACGACTTCCGGTCCTATTCGCTCAGCGTGAAGCAGGCGCTGATCCTGGGTCTGCTGGAAGGCGGCATGGAGGTGCTGGACATCGGGCTCGCGCTCTCGCCGATGGCCTATTTCGGCCAGTTCGCGCTGGACGCGGCCTGCGTGGCCATGGTCACCGCCAGCCACAACGAAAACGGCTGGACCGGCGTGAAGATGGGGGCCCAGGCGCCCCTCACCTTCGGTCCGGACGAGATGGGTCGCCTCAAGGAGATCGTGCTGGGCGGCCAAGGCGTCGCGCGCCCCGGCGGACGGCTGGAACGGGTCGAGAATTTCCGCGAGCGGTATCTCCAGGAGGTCAGCGCGGGCGTGAAGCTGACCCGGCCGCTGAAGGTCGTGTGCGCCACCGGCAACGGCACCGCGGGCGCCTTCGCGCCCGAGGCGCTGCGCCGCATGGGGGCGGAGGTGATCGAGATGGATGCGGAGCTCGACTTCACCTTCCCGAAGTATAATCCGAACCCGGAAGATCACGCCATGTTGATGCAAATGGCGGCGCGGGTGAGGGAGACCGGGGCCGATCTCGCGCTCGGCTTCGACGGCGACGGAGACCGCTGCGGCGTGGTCGACGAGACCGGCGAGGAGATCTTCGCCGACAAGATCGGTCTGATGCTGGCGCGTGACCTGTCGGCCCTGCATCCGAACGCCACCTTCGTCGTGGATGTGAAGTCGACGGGCCTCTACAAGACCGACGAGGTGCTCAAGGCCAACGGCGCCGAGACCGTCTATTGGAAGACCGGTCACAGCTACATCAAGCGCAAGACCGCCGAGCTGAAGGCGCTGGCGGGCTTCGAGAAGTCCGGCCACTTCTTCTTCAACGCCCCGATCGGGCGGGGCTACGACGACGGCATTGTGGCGGCGGGCGCGGTGCTGGCCATGCTGGACCGCAATCCGGGCAAGTCCCTGTCGGCGCTGAAGCAGGCCCTGCCTCACGCCTACACCAGCCTAACCATGAGCCCGCATTGCGACGACGAAGTGAAGTACGACGTGCTGGCGAAGGTCGTGAAGGCGTACGAAGACCTGGCCGCCTCCGGCGGATCGATCCTGGGGCGCAGGATCGTCGAAGTCATCACCGTCAACGGCGCGCGGGTTCATCTGGAGGACGGCTCCTGGGTCCTGGTCCGCGCCTCGTCGAACAAGCCCGAGCTGGTCGTCGTGGTCGAGAGCCAGATCTCGGAGGACGACATGCGCGCCCTGTTCCATGAAGAGGTGAAGCCGCGCCTCGCCGCCCACCCCGAAGTCGGCGCCTACAACCAGGAAATCTGAGACCTGTCCGCTCGCGGCGTTTGACGAACACGCCCGGCAGGCGAATAAGGCCTTGCGGCGCTCGCCGCGGGGGCTGTGCGTGTCCGATCGGGTTCTGATCATCGGCGGCGGGTTTTCCGGCGCCATGCTGGCGGCGCGCCTGGCCGAACGCGGCGCGGCCTCGACGCTGATCAACCGCGACGACCGCTTCGGTCTGGGGGTCGCGTACGGTGCGGCGGAACCCTGGCACCTGCTGAACGTCCGTTCGGCCCGGATGAGCGCGGTCGCGGACCGGCCGGGTGATTTCATGGACTGGTTGCGGCTCCATGCGCCGGAGCACGCGGATCCGAACGGCTTCGCGCCGCGCGCCGTGTTCGGGCGCTATGTTCAGGACCGTTTCGCGCGGGTTCGAGGCGCCTATCCCGGCCTCATCGAGACGGCATGCGGCGTCGCTGTCGCGATCACGGCTGACGGCGTGACGCTCGGCGACGGGAGGCGCCTTGAAGGCCGAGCCGTGGTGCTGTCGACCGGCAATCCGCCGCCCGCGACCGCCGGCGCCGTGCCCGGAGCCATCGCCGATCCCTGGGCGGCCGGCGCCTTGGACGGAGTGCGGCCGTCGGACGACGTGATCCTCATCGGAACCGGCCTCACCATGGTCGATGTGCTGGCCACCCTGGAGCGGCGGGGATGGATCGGCCGCGCCTACGCCCTGTCCCGCCGGGGCCTTCGTCCGCGGAGCCACGGGCCTCGTCCGGATCCGAGGCTGGCGCCGACGCCGGAGGTCGGCGCCAGCCTCGCCCGGTCGCTCGGGGCCGCCCGCGACGCCGCGGCGGCAGGCGACGGCTGGCGTTCGCTGATGGAGGCCTATCGTCCGATCACCGCGGCGTTGTGGGCGTCCCTTGACGCCGAGCGCCAGCGCCGTCTGCTACGGCACCTGCGACCGTGGTGGGACGTCCACCGTCACCGCTTGGCCCCGAAAGTCGCGGCCCACCTCGACGCCCTGATCGATCAGGACCGGCTGAGCATTCTCGCCGGCCGCGTACGGACCGCCCGCCCCGCCTCCGGCCGCATCGAGCTCACCTTTCGCCCGCGCGGCCAGGCGGGCGAGGCGAAGCTCGTCGCCGACCGACTGATCGACTGCTCGGGGCCGGGTCACGACCCCCGGAATGATCCGCTGACCGGCCCTCTGATCGCCTCCGGCGCCGCCCGTCTTCATGAGAATGGACTGGGCCTCGACCTCGACCCGATCGGGAGGGTGCTGAACGCTGAACGCCGCCCGAGCCCGGGCCTGTACGTTCTCGGCCCGCCGGCCCGCGCCGCCTTCTGGGAGACCATCGCCGTGCCCGACATCCGCGAGCGGATCGAGGCGATGGCTGAGGCGCTGAGTTAGCGAAAAGCGCCCTCGCGCAGGTTCAGGCCATGCTCGAGATAGGCCTTGAGCGCGACCAGCATCTGGGTCCAGCCCATGCAGTTGCCGTAGGACGCCTTCAGTCCGGTCGGCGTGTCGCGCCAGCCTTCCTCCGCGATCCGGACGAGGGTGCGGGCGCCGCCGTCGAGCGGCGAGAACGTCATGGTGACGGTCGTCATGTAGGCGGCCCCGATGACGGGCTGATCTTCGTCCGGCACGCCCTCGTTCGCTTCCCAGCGCAGCACGATGCGTTCGTTCTGGACGACCTCGACGACCTCGACAGGGAAGGCGCCGGGGAAATCCGCGAAATCCCATTGCACCGTCGCGCCTGTCTCCAGCCGCCCGACCGCGCCGCCGGTGGTGAAATAGCCCGACAGCTTCGCCGGATCGGCCACCGCCTCGAACACCTCATGGACGGGCCGGGCGACCCGCATCGATACCTCGAACTTCAGCTCCATCGCCGTGCTCCTTCCTTGCCGCACGACTCCATATGTTATATTATTATAACATGTCAAACGACGATGATCTGGACGCGGTTTTCAAGGCCTTAGCCAACCCCGCGCGTCGCCGGCTGCTGGATGCGATGAAGGACGGTCCGCGCACGACGGGCCAGCTTTGCGAGGCCGAACCCTCGCTGGACCGCTGCACGGTCATGCAGCATCTGAGGGCGCTGGAAGCCGCCGACCTCATCATCGTCCGGCGCGAGGGCCGTGAGCG
>JBKBUS010000404.1:0-1878 GCA_046290035.1 Brevundimonas sp. | reverse complement strand
GTTCCGCGAGTTCGCCGTGTCGGCGCTCCGCGAGACCATCGCGGGCCAAGTCGCCCTGCCCGTCACGACGTTGGCCAAGTGGAAGACGACGCTGCAGCTGGTGGCTCTGGGCGCCCAGCTGTTCGCACGCAACTGGGACGGATTCGGCCTCAGCTTCGATCATCTGCCGGCGTTCCAGCTCCTGGCCGACACCCTGATCTGGATGGCCGCGATCGTCACGGTCTGGACCGGCTGGCAGTACTTCAGCCACGCCCGGCGCGAGATGTCCTAATCCGGGGCTCTGAGCGAACCTCAGGCGGCGGCTTCGGCCTTCAGCCGCTTCTCCATCACCACGAACTCCAGGTCGTCCCGCTGCGGGATGCCGAAACGCGGATCGTGCATCGGAAAGGGCAGCGTCTGCCCCGTCAGGTGATAGCCTCGACGCTCGTACCAGGCGATCAGCTCGACCCGATGCCGGATCACGGTCATCTCCACGGTCTTCGCTCCAAGCGCGGCGGCCAGGGCCTCGGCCTCGGCCATGAGACGCCGGCCCAACCCCTGCGCCTGACGCGTCGGGTCGACCGACAGCATGCCGAGGTAGGCCTTGCCGCCGAGGTCGGCGAGGTTGACGCAGCCGATCAACCGCCCCTCGCACTCGGCGACGAGGATCGTCTGGCCCGGAAGGGCGAGGAGCGCGGTCAGACCCTCGACGTCCGTTCTCTGCCCGCTGAGCAGGTCGGCCTCATGGGTCCAGCCGCGCCGGGCGGAGTCGCCGCGATAGGCGCTCTCGATCAGCGCGTGGAGGGCCGAGATGTCGTTCGGACCGGCCGGGCGAATTCTTTCGCTCACTCGACTCCAAGTTCCCGGAGCAGGTGGTCCATTCCATAGACCTGCCTGAGCACCGTCGTGATGGCTTCGGTCGAGACCAGGACCGACCGGTTCACATTACGGTCGTAGCCGTAAGCATTCCGTTGCGTGAGGACCGTGGAGTCGAAGTTCGCCCCGATGATCTCGCCCGCCGCGTTGATCGCGGGCGAGCCGGAGGAGCCGCCGATGGTGTCGGTCGAGGCGGTCATGTCGATGACGGTGTCGGGATCGATCCGGTCGCGGGCAGCCAGGATTTGCGGCGCGACGTCGAAGGGCGCCTCGCCGGTCGCCCGGTCCCACAGTCCGGCGAAGGTGGTGAAGGGCTCGAACCGCTGGCCTGGGACATCCGAACCCTCGATCAGCCCGTAGGTCAGGCGCAGAGAAAAGGTCGCGTCCGGATAGACGGTGTCGCCGTAGACCTCGAAGCGGGCCTTGGCCAGCGCCTCGGAGGCGCGGTCCGTCGGGGCCTGAACCCGCGCCTCCCAGGCGGTGCGGATGGCGCGGGTCGGCTCCTGGATCGACAGCAGGTACTGGATCATCGGGTCGTTCGAGGCGCGCACCGCCTCGAGGCCGCCCTCCCAAAGCGCCTGGCGTACGGCCGGATCCGCAAGCGTCGAGCCTTCGACCAGTCGCGCCGAAAGACCCTCAGGGCTTTCACGACCCAGCAGGGCGCGGGCGTTGGGATTGTCGACCGTCAGCCACTCGCGGGTCTTGGACAGCCACCATTCCAGACGCTCCTGCTCCAGCGCCGGGTACACCGGGCGAGTGGCCAGCAAGCTGTTGCGCACGGCGTTCAGCCGACTGTCGGCGTACTCCGGCAGACGTTCGGCCGACGGTTTCTCCCGCTCCTGGGCGGCGCGCACCAGGGTGCGGGCGTAGGAGAACAGCAGCGATCCGCCGCCGGCGCGGCCTTCCAGCATCGCGTAGGCCGGATAGAGCTCGCGCTGGATGGGCTGGACGGCGCCCAGTTCAGCCCAGGGGTCCCCCACTTCGGCAGCGAGATCGGCGTTCGCCGCCACCCGTGCTCGGAAG
>JBKBUS010000052.1:0-8263 GCA_046290035.1 Brevundimonas sp. | reverse complement strand
CGCCCGCCCGGCCGTCGTGGCGCCGCCGCGCACGCCGCCCCTGGGGCGGGCCGCGCCCCGGGTGCTGGCGATCGGGGGCTCCACCGGCGCGCCGCCGGTGCTCATGACCCTGTTTGAAAGTCTTCGGGGCGTGACCCAGCCCATTCTGGTGACCCAGCACATGCCGGCCGGGTTCACCAGCCTGCTGGCCGAACAGCTGTCCCGGGCGGGGGAGCGACCCTGCGCCGAGGCCAAGGACGGCGAGACCATACTGGCCGGTCGGGCCTATGTGGCGCCCGGCGGATGGCACATGACGGTGGCCAGCGGGGCGGGGGGGCCGATGATCCGCCTCAACCAGGAACCGCCGGAGCACTTCTGCCGCCCCGCCGTCGACCCGATGCTGCGCACGGCCTCTGAGGTCTACGGCAACGGGCTGATGGCCGTGATCCTGACCGGCATGGGCTCCGACGGCGCCGAGGGATGCCGCGCCGTGGTCGAGCACGGCGGCCGTTTCATCGTTCAGGACGAAGCCACCAGCGTGGTCTGGGGCATGCCCGGCGCCGCCGCCCGCACGGGCCTGGTCGAGGCCGTCCTGCCGCTCGACCGAATTTCTCCATACATCCGCCAAGCCGTGGGAGCGGCCCTTTGACTCCCGAGGTCGCCGAGTTCTTCCGACGTTTCGTTCTGGAGCGATCCGGCCTCGTTCTGACTCCCGAGAAGGACTACCTGCTGCGCAGCCGGCTTGAGCCCCTGGTGCGGTCCGAACGCCTGGCCGACCTCCCCGAACTGATGCTCCGCATCAAGGCCGATCCGGTCGGTCGACTGGCGCAGAAGGCCGTCGAGGCCATGGCCACGCACGAGAGCTACTTCTTCCGTGACGGCGCGCCCTTCGAACAGCTGAAGACGCGTATCCTGCCCCCGCTGATCGAGGCGCGGCGGGAGGCGAAGGCGCTGCGCGTGCTCTGCGCGGCGGCCTCCAGCGGCCAGGAGCCCTATTCGCTGGCCATGCTGCTGCTGGAAGAGGCGCACCAGATGCCCGGCTGGACGCTGGACATCCTGGCCACCGACATGTCGGAAGCGATCGTCGAGCGGGCGCGCACCGGCTGGTACAGCGACTTCGAGGTCAATCGCGGTCTGTCGCCCGAGCGGCTGTCGCGCTTCATGGTGCGGGACGGCGCGGGTTACCGGGTGCGCCCCGAGGTGTCGCGCATGGTGCGCTTCCGCCGCCACAACTTGCTGGAGGGGGTGGCCACGCTCGGCAAGTTCGACCTGATCCTGTGCCGCAACGTGCTGATCTACTTCGACCAGGCGCGCAAAGCGTGGGTTCTGGACCGCCTGTCGGAAATCCTCGCCCCTGACGGCTGCCTTCTGCTCGGCAGCGCCGAGACCGTGGTGGGGCTGAACAGCCGGTTCGCGCCGGCCCCGGGACTGCGCGGCGTCTTCACCGTGCCGCAGGCCCAGGCTCTGCGCGCCTGAACGGCGGCGCCGCCGAGCTGGATTCGCGACATGAAAAGGGGCGCCCGACGGGCGCCCCTTCTGCTTGGGCTGAACGTCGGTCGGTCAGGCGTTGGCCAGGCGGTCCATCTCCATGGTCAGGGCCTCGGCCTGCTGCGCCAGTTCGGCCGACGCGCTGAGCAGGTCGGAGGAGGCGTCGCTGGTCTGGACCGCGGCGTTGGACACCTCGCCGATGCTGGACGAGACCTGGCGCGTGCCGTCGGCGACCTGGGCCACGTTGGCCGCGATCTCGCGCGTGGCGGCGGACTGCTCCTCGACCGCCCCGGCGATGGCGGAGGCGATCTCGGCGACCTTGCGGATGGTGTCGGTGATCGAGCTGATCGCACCGACCGAGGTCTGGGTCGCCGCCTGCATCGCCGAGACCTGCGACGAGATCTCATGCGTCGCGCGCGCGGTCTGGTCCGACAGGCTCTTCACCTCGGACGCCACCACCGCGAAGCCCTTGCCCGCCTCGCCCGCGCGCGCCGCCTCGATGGTGGCGTTGAGCGCCAGGAGCTTGGTCTGGCCGGCGATGTCGTTGATCAGGGTGACCACGTTGCCGATCTTCTGGGCGGCTTCGGCCAGGGTCTGGATGGACTCGCTGGTGCGGTCGGCCTCGGTGACGGCGTGCTGGCTGATGTTGGTCGACTCCGCCACCTGGCGCGCGATCTCGCTGATGGAGGCGGTCAGCTCCTCGCCGGCGGCCGAGACGGTCTGCACGTTGACCGAAGTGACCTCCGCGGCCGAGGCCACGGCCCCGGCCTGACGGGTCGTCTCCTCTGCGGTCCGCGCCATGCCCTCGGCGGTCGCCCGCATTTCGGAAGAGGCGGAAGCCACGATCTGGGCGATCTCGGTGACCCGGCTGGCGATGCGCTTCTGTTCGGTGATGTCGACGGCGTACTTCACGACCTTGTAAGGCCGGCCGTTGGCGTCGAGGATCGGGTTGTAGCTGGCCTGAAACCAGATTTCGCGCCCGCCCTTGCCGAAGCGCCGGTACTGTCCCGTGTCGTACTCGCCGCGGCCCAGCTTTTCCCAGAAGGCGCGATACTCGGCGCTGTCGGCCACGCCGGGCTCAACGAACATACGATGGTGGCGTCCCACCAGTTCATCGCCGGAGTAGCCCAGGGTGGCCTGGAAGTTCTCGTTGGCGTGCAGGATCGTGCCGTCCATCGAGAACTCGATCACCGCCTGCGACTTGTTGATCGCGGCGATCTGTCCCTCGAAGTTGGCCGTCTGCTGCTTGGACACGGTGATGTCGGTGGCGAACTTCACCACCTTGAACGGGTTGCCGTTCGCGTCGAAGATCGGATTGTAGCTGGCCTCGATCCAGACTTCGCGCCCATCCTTGCCGATGCGGCGATACTGGCCGGCGACGAACTCGCCGCGCGCGAGCTTCTCCCAGAACAGGCGGTAGTCGATGCTCTGGGCGAATACCGGATCAATGAACATCGAGTGGTGCCGGTCGACGATCTCCTCCAGGCGATAGCCCATGGCCGAGAGGAAGTTGCCGTTGGCGTTCAGGATCCGTCCGTCCAGCGAAAACTCGATGACCGCCTGCGCCCGGTTCAGGGCGTCGAGCATGCCCGACGCCTTCCTGATCTCAGTGACGTTGTTCCACTCCAGGACGTTGCCGACGTACTCGCCGGACGCATCGATCACCGAGTTGACCAGCAGCGAGAAGCGCAGCTCCCCGATCGTGATCTCGGCCTTGTGCGGCTGGCTCAGGGGTTTGGCCAGCAGCTGGCGCTGGTGCGCCGGGTTCTTGTGGAAGATGTCGATCGAGGCGCCGATCAGGTTGTCGAAGTCCGCGCGGGGGAAGACCTTGCGGAACAGCTCGCCGTTCTCCGCCAGGAGCGCTCGCGTGGCGTCGTTGACGTAGGTCACCTGGAAGTCGCGATCGATCATCATGATCGCGACGGTGGTCTTCTCCGCCGCGGTGCGGGCGAAGGCGTCCGGGTCGGTGAAGGCGGGGACGGCGATTTCCTGTTCAATCGGCTGAGCGGACATGTGGGGCCTCCTTGGGCCTTCCAGGGTCAGGCGGCGAGCGCCGGGTCGGGTTGCAGGGTTAGGGCGGCCTCGATGTCGAGGACCAGAAGCAGGGCGTCATCGAGACGGAACAGACCGGCGCAGACCGCGCGCCAGGTTTCGGAAAGCGTCACAGGCGGGGTTTCGCGCGCGGCCTCGTCGAACCAGAGGACGTCCCCGACGTCGTCGACCAGCAGGGCGTAGAGCTCGCCCTGGCGTTCGACGATCACGCTCATGCGCGCCGCGTCCTGCGGCGGCAGACCCAGACGGCGACGCATGTCGATAGCGGTGACGATCCGCCCGCGAAGGTTCAGCACGCCTGCGACCTCGCATGGCGCCAGCGGGACATGGTTCAAGGGCGCCTCGGCGACCACGTCCTGCACCTGCAGCACCGGCACGCCGAACAGGGCGTCGCCCAGCCGCACCGAGACCAGACCGGAGGGTTCCGACGCCGTCATGCGGCCCTCGCATTCAGGGTTTCGTCCACGTCGTTCAGCAGCTGCGTCTCGGCGAAGTCGCCCGTCGCGTCGCCGGCGAAGCTCTGCACGCCCAGGCCCAGCAGCGGCGTTTCGCGCCACGCCTCGGCCCGGGACAGGGCCATGACGAGCCGTCGAGTCTCGGCCCCGCGGGGCGTGGTGTCGGCCAGGATCAGGTCGTAGCGTTCGCCGGCGTCGTGCATCGCCAGGGCGGCCTCGGGCGAAGCGGCCACGTCGACCGCATAGCCTGCCTGGGACAGCAGCGGGCGCACCAGCAGCTGGGTGAAGGGACTGCCGTCCACGACCAGCAGCCGGCGACCGGCGGCGGGCCCCGGCTTGGCGCGGTCCGGCTCCGGCTGGCCGGAGGCGCGGCGCCAGTAGAAGTCGATGTCGATCAGGCCGGCGGCCTGGCCGTCGATGATGATGCTGCCCGTCACGCCCGGCGTGGCGGCCTCCAGGTCGGACGACACGACCGCCTCGGCGATGTCGACGATCTCGTCGACCAGCAGACCTAGATTGAGCTCGCCCCGGGTGAAGACCAGAAGCGGCCGATTGCGCTCGATGTCGCCGTTCGCCGGCTCGCCCGCCGCGTCCAGCACCGGCATCAGGCGTTCGCGGTATTGCAGGACCGAGCGCCCGTCGACGGTTTCCAGCCGACCCGGAGCCAGCTCCTCGATCCGGGCCACGCGGTTCAGCGGGGCGGCCTTCAGCGACCCGTCCGAGGCGCGGAAGACCAGCAGCGACTCGGTCTGTTGGCGGGCGATCTCGGCGACCTCGGGAACGTCCTCTCCGGCGTTCAGAAGGTGGCCCGCTCCCGACTCCATGGCGATGCCCTTGAAGTCGAGGATCATCACGACCGCGCCGTCGCCCAGGATGGTGGCTCCGGAATAGAGTCGCAGGTGACGAAGGATCGAGGCCACCGGCTTGACCACGATCTCCTCGGTGTCGAACACCCGATCCACGAGGACGCCGAAGGTGAAGCCGCCGGCCTTGGCGACGACGATGCACGCCTCGGGCCTGGGAGCGTCGGTCGTCTCAAGCCGCAGCGTCGACTTCAGCGCGATCACCGGCAGCAGCTTGTCGCGCAGGCGCAGGACGGTCGCCCCGTTGAGGGTCTCGAGCCGCCGCGCGCCTTCGGCGCTCCCGGCGCTGACCAGCTCGACGATGCCCGCCTGGGGCAGGGCGAACCGCTCCCCGGCGCACTCTACGATCAGGGCCGAGACGATCGACAGCGTCAGGGGAATGCGGATGGTGAAGCGCGTGCCCAGTCCGGCGGTGGAGGCAAGCTCGATGGCGCCGCCGATCTTCTCGATGTTGGTGCGCACCACGTCCATCCCGACGCCGCGACCCGAGACGGTGGTCACCTGTTCGGCGGTCGAGAAGCCCGGGGCGAAGATCAGATGGCGCGCCTCGGCGTCGCCCATCGCGGCGGCCTGTGCGGCCGTGATCAGCCCGTTCTGAACCGCCTTCGCCTTGATCTTGGCGACGTCGAGCCCGCGCCCGTCGTCGCTCATCTCGATCAGGATCGCGCCGCCCTCGTGGCGCGCCGCCAGATGGATGCGGCCGGTCTCGGGCTTGCCGGCCTGTCGCCGCTCGGCCGGGCCTTCCAGCCCGTGATCGGCGGCGTTCCTGATCATGTGGGTGAGCGGATCCTTGATCAGCTCCATGACCTGGCGGTCCAACTCGGTGTCCTGGCCGGTCAGGACCAGGTCGATCTTCTTGCCGAGATCGACGGCCAGGTCGCGCACCAGGCGGGGCAGCTTGGCCCAGGCGCCTGATATCGGCTGCATGCGCGTGGTCATCACGCCTTCCTGCAGCTCCGACGTCACCTGGTTCAGGCGGTGCAGGGGCGCCGCGAAGGGGCTGTCCGGCTGATCGCGCAGCGTCTGGATCAGCTGGTTCCGGATCAGCACCAGCTCCGACGCGGTCGTCATCAGGTTCTCGAGCACGTCCACGCCGACGCGGATGGTCTGGTTGGCGCCCTCGGCGTCCGTGCGTCGCCGCCCGGACGTCGCGCCGGGCGCGGGGCCTTCCGGCGCCGGCGCGGCGGCGTCCGATGCGATATCCAGAGCCTCGCCGCCGACGGACGCGGCGTGCGTCGGGGTCGGGAAGGGCTCGGCAAGGGGCGCTTCTTCCGGCAGAAGGGCGGCGATCGCCTCGCCCTCGATCTCAAGGGCGGCCATGCCCTCCCGAAGGTGCGCGCGCAGCCCCTCCAGCCCCTGCGCGGACAAGCTTGGAAGCAGGGCCGTGACGGCGTCTGCGAATCCTGGGGCCTGGGGCGAGGAGGCCGCCCGCACCAGAGCCTCGCGCAGGCTCGCCTGCAAGGCGTCAGGATCGACGGCGGCCACATGGGTGGCCAGGGTGGGATCGCCGCCGGCCCGCGCGAGGGCGATCTCGCAGGCGACGTCCAGAGTCGCCTCGCCGCCGAGCAGTTGCAGCAGACGCGGCGAGGGCTTCAGGCCGTCCGACGCCTCCGATCGGGACTCCGCCTCCGGCTTCGGCACAGGCGGAGACGCCGCACCCGCGGCGGCGAAGATGTCGTCCAGACGGGCGATCAGCGCCCCGTCGTCGCCGGCCGGCTCTGGAAGCCCCGCGCTCAGCACGTCGATGATCTCCCGCACCACGTCGACGGCCTCCAGCACGGCCCCGACCGCGTCGGGTTCGACCGCCAGTTCGCCGTCGCGGAATGCGCCGAGCACGTTCTCGGCCGCGTGCGCCAACGTCTGCAGGCGCAGCAGCCCCAGGAAGCCGCTCGTGCCCTTGATGCTGTGGATCAGCCGGAAGATGTCGCCCAAGAGCTCCGGGTCGTCCGGCGTCTGCTCGAAAGCTACGAGCTTGGCGTCCAGCGCCTCGATGCCCTCGCGCGCCTCCGCCGTGAATTCGATGACCGCTTCGTCCACGCTCGCCCGCCCCGGCGGCGCCGGATATGGCTCCGGTCTGTTCCGCCGTCTCCACCTATGCGCGAAGCGGGGTTAATCCATCGTGAAGTGAAAATGTCGAGTTTTGACACTTCTATCGGAGGTTTACGCCGCGTAAGCCTAGGTTAGGCTGCGTTTCCGGTGGTCGCCGTTAACCCGGCCTTGACCCGCGCCGTGCCACCCTGCGTTGAAAGATGCCTAAGCGGCTGAATTTTCACGAAAGTGTTACGAATGCCCGTCGACAAGAACATGAACGTCCTGGTGGTCGACGACTACAAGTCCATGACGCGCATCGTCCGCGGCATGCTCAACCAGCTGGGGTTCACCCAGGTGGACGACGCGACCGATGGGCCGACGGCCCTGTCGATGCTGCGGTCGAAGCCCTACGGACTGGTTCTGTCGGACTGGAACATGCAGCCCATGACGGGCTTGGAGCTGCTCAAGGAGGTGCGCGCCGACGAGCGCACCAGAGCGACCCCATTCGTCATGGTCACCGCCGAGGCCAAGGCCGAGAACGTGGTGGCCGCGCGCCAGGCCGGGGCCAACAACTACGTCATCAAGCCATTCACGCTCGCGGTGCTCAAACAAAAGCTGACCTCCGTGCTCGGGGAGATCTGACCGTGCCGATCGCCGCCGCCCTGGAGGAGATCGCCGGGATCCGGGATGAGCTCGACCGCGCCGCCGACCGGTTGCTGGGCCTCGCCGAGCGCGGGCTTCTGGAGGCGGGACCCGCGGCCGCGCCGATCCTCACCGAAATCCTTGAGGCCTGCGCCTTCGGCGACCTCATAGGACAGCGGCTGACGCGTCTGGCGAATACGATGTCCGGGGCCCCCGACGGCCGCTCGGACGCGCATCTGCTGAACGGCCCTTCGTCCAGCGGGCTGGACCAGTCGGCGGCCGACGCTGCGTTCTCGGAGGGCGCCTCCGGGTCATGAGCCTGCCCTCGACCCGACTGGGACTGAAGTCGGTCGCCGCGCTGGTGGTCGACGACAATCCCCAGGCGCTCGACGTCCTGTCGGCGATTCTCATGGGCTTCGGCGTGAACAAGATCACGCGCTGCCAGAGCGCCGCCGAGGCCAAGACCGCGCTCGCCAAGCAGATGTTCGACCTCATCATCGTCGATTGGGAGATGCCCGAGCAGGACGGGCTCTCACTCGTCCGACATGTCCGGCAGGACGCCTCCGGCCCCAACTTCACCGCGCCGATCATCATGGTCAGCGCCGACACGCATCAGGCGAGGGTGGAGGCGGGGCGGGACCAGGGCGCGAACTACACCGTCGCCAAGCCGGTGTCGCCGACGGTGATGCTGGAGCGGGTGCTCTGGGTCGCCCGCTCGCAGCGCGGCTTCGTCAGCGGCGAGACCTACTGCGG
>JBKBUS010000403.1:0-1902 GCA_046290035.1 Brevundimonas sp. | reverse complement strand
CCTTCAGCGCCACGAACAGATCGCCGGGCGCGATCTCCTTGGAGTTGTAGCCCACGCCCGTCGCCTCGAAGACGCCCCCCTCGATGCGGCCGTCCACGGCCTGGGCGATGTCCTGGGCGGTCCACAGGGGCGAGGCGCGATCGGGCATGCGTCAGAGTTCCAGCGCGGTCTTCACTTCGGTCGCATCGTCGAAGGAGTGAGTCGTTCCCGCGACGATCTGGCCCTGTTCATGCCCCTTTCCGGCGACGACCACCACATCGCCGTCGCGCATCATCGCCACCGCCTCGCGGATGGCCTCGCGGCGGTCCCCGATCTCGGCCGCGCCGGGACAGCCCGCCCGCACCTCGGCCCGGATCGCGGCGGGATCTTCGGAGCGGGGATTGTCGTCGGTGACGATGGCGACGTCCGCCAGCCGCCCGGCGATCGCGCCCATCAGGGGCCGCTTGGCCCGATCCCGGTCGCCGCCCGCGCCGAAGACGACGATCAGCCGCCCGCGCGCGTGGGGCCTCAGCGCCTTCAGCACCGTCTCCAGCCCGTCGGGCGTGTGAGCGTAGTCGACATAGACCTCGCCCCCGTTCCGGCCAGTCCCGATGCGCTCGAGCCGCCCGGCCGCGCCCTCCAGCCGCTCCAGCGCGGCCAGCACCCGATCCGGCGCCTCGCCCGCCGCGATACAGAGGCCCGCCGCCACCAGCACGTTCGACGCCTGGAACGCGCCCGCCAGCGGCAGCAGCACCTCGCGCCGCTCACCGCGCACGTCCAGGGTGAGGCGCTGTCCCTCGGGCGTGGCGACGCGCTCGACCAGGGTCAGGTCGCGGCCCCGCTCGCCCACCCCCATGATCGACACGCCCGACATGATGCCGGCGGCGGCGAAGGCCGAATAGGCGTCGGAGTCGGCGTTCAGCACCGCGGTCCGCCCGCGCGGCAGCAGGGTGTCGAACAGGCGCAGCTTGGCGGCGCGATAGGCCTCCATCGTGCCGTGGTAGTCCAGATGGTCCTGGGTCAGGTTGGTGAAGCCCGCCGCCTTCAGCGTCACCCCGTCCAGGCGCCGCTGGTCGATGCCGTGCGATGAGGCCTCCAGCGCCAGATGGGTGACCCCGCCCTCCGCCAGGGTCGCCAGGAGCCGCGCGGCCTCGCCCGCGTCCGGGCTGGTCAGGCCGGGGCCGGTGAGAGCCTGAGTGGTCTCGCCTTTCTGGGCCACGACGCCCAGCGTGCCCATGCTGGCCGCGTTGAGGCCCAGCCGCGCCCAGATCTGGCGGCAGAAGCCGGCGACCGAGGTCTTGCCGTTGGTGCCGGTCACGGCGACGCAGACCTTGGGCTGGGCGCCGTAGAAGCCTCGCGCGGCCAGGGCGTAGGCGCGACGCACGTCGCCGGCGGTGACCAGCACCGGCGCGGCCTCGCCGGGCGTGTCGGCGGGGGCCAGCACGGCGGCGGCGCCCTGCGACAGGGCCTGAGGGATGAAGGCGCGTCCGTCGGCCTGGGCGCCGGGAAGGGCGGCGAACAGAACGCCGGGCTGAACCTTGCGGCTGTCGGCGGTCACCCCGGTGATGATCGGGTCGGACGCCACCTCCCGGCGCATCAGGTCGGACAGACGGACGCCCGCGCTCACGGCCGGACCTCCGCGACCGGGGCCGGGTCGAAGCGGCGGCCGACGCCCAGCATCGGTCCGATCCGATCGATGATGCGCCCCACCGCCGGGGCGGCGACGAAGCCGCCGGTGCGGGGATAGGCGCCGGGCTCGTCCACCAGCACGAAGACGACGTAGCGCCGCGCGTCGGCCGGGCCGTCGGCCGGGAAGACGGCGGAGAAGGAGCCGATGGCGTGGGTCGGGTCGTAACGGCCGTTGACCAGCTTGTTGGCCGAGCCGGTCTTGCCGCCCCCCCGCAGGCCCGGCGCGTCGGCCCG
>JBKBUS010000051.1:0-8364 GCA_046290035.1 Brevundimonas sp. | reverse complement strand
GTGATGTGGCCCTTGCCGGCGTTCTCGCCCAGCA
Source organism: Brevundimonas sp. (assembly GCA_046290035.1). GTDB lineage: Bacteria > Pseudomonadota > Alphaproteobacteria > Caulobacterales > Caulobacteraceae > Brevundimonas. The sequence continues at coordinate 8,330 of JBKBUS010000051.1, read as the reverse complement.
CCGCCACCTCGCCCAGGGTGTCGAGAAAGAAGTAGGTCGTGCCCGACAGGGTGGCCAGCTTGCCCAGCGGGGTCACCGGACAGTTCACGGGCAGGCCGGTCTTGAAGCTGGCCCAGTGGTCGCGCCACGCGCCCGGCTCGCACAGCTCCTCGTCCTCGCCCTTGGCGGCCATGTTCATGGGCGCGCCCGTCGGCGGGTCCAGCACCGCCAGGCGGCGCAGGGTCAGGGTCAGGGCCTCCTGATCCTCCTCCTCGAAGGTGGGCAGCGCCGCCGCGATGGCGGCGAAGGTGTCTTCTGTCATAACTTGGCGGCCGCGAAGAAGGGGAGGCGCGCATGTTCGAGAACCCGCCGGGCTGGACGGAGCCCCTGGCGAACCTCACGGCCTGGTTTCACTGGGAAGCGATCGGCGCCGTCGGATCGGTCGGTGCGCTGTTCTGGGCCATCAATCTGAGCGCCGCCGCGTCTGTCGAACAGCGCCGCCGAAGCGCTGTGATCGTGCTCGGCGCCTCTCAGATCATTCGATCGCTCGCCCTGAGCATCGAACAACTTCTGGACACTCAGGGCGATCCAGATGCGTCGCCGTTCGCCGCCCATCGGAACAATTTTTTGTCCAAGCGGCACTGGGAGCGATTTTCGGCCTACGACATCGGCCACTTTCCGAGCACAACGAGCGTCGTCTTCTTCCAGTCGGCAATGAGCATCGCCAAGCACGTAGAGAACTACATTGAGCTTTGCGACAGCTTCAACCACGAGACTTACGAACACCTTGGAGAGGTGCGCGCAGAGTTGCGCGCGCTGGCAGACGATCTGAAGGCGGAGGCCGAAATGCTGAACCGGGGCAAAGTGTACAGGCGTCACGCCGCGCTCTCCCTCGCCCAGTCGTTGAAGTCCTTGCCCGCGCGGCTGCGCACGATGTGGACCGGCCGTCCCGCCGCCTGACGGCGGTAATGCGCCTCCACCTTCTCGAACGCCGCCAGGGCCTGGGGCTTGTCCCAATCGTTGTCCGCCGCCAGCACGACGGCCGACGCGCACGCCGGCCAGTCCAGCAGCCCCATCAGGCTCAGGCTCCCGGCCGCCCACACGCGACAGTCCGGCCGCGCCAGCGCCAGCGTCAGCCCGTCCTCGATCCCCTCTGCGATGATCAGCGGATCGGTCCGCCCCTTGGCCTCCGCCTTGGTGGGGCTCAGGCCGCTGGGTCCGGGGCTTAGCCGGATCGCCGCCCCGGACGGGTGGCCGATCATCGTCTTGTGCTTGCCCTGGGCCTTCCGCGCCGGGTCGGGGCCTGAACCGTCCGGCGTCAGCCAGGTCCGGTGCAGCGCCACCACCTTCTTGCCGCGCGTCATGGCGCTGACCATGACGTTGCGCCACGTGAAGACCTCGCCCGTCTCCGGGTCGATCCAGTCCACCTCGCGGGCCCAGCGCAGGGCGCCGGGCGCATGCGCCAGCCTGTGCATGGGCAGGCCGCGCGCCTCGCTCAGATACCGCCACGCCGGCGTTCTGGCGATCTCCGGCAGGCCCAGCCACAGGCCGAACAGCCGACGGCTCATGTCGGCCTCCTGCGCCGCCCGGCGGGCGTCGGCCGCGCGCCGCTCGCGCTCGCGCCGCTCGCGGGCCTGGGCGTCCTCGGCCAGGGTGCGCACCTCGTGCCGGTCCCACCCCAGCCAGTTCAGCGCCCACCAATAGACGTCCATCTTCGACGCCGGCCGGGGACGCGCCAGGTACTGGATCAGGTCGAACACGTCGCCCTTGTCGCCACAGGCGTAGTCCTTCCACGCGCCCACGCCGCCGTCGCCGCGCGTCCAGATGACGAAGCTGCCGGGCTTCCGGTCGTCGCGGTTCGGGTTCAGCGGATGCACCAGGCCGTTGCGGTCCGGCTGCTCGCGCACGCCCAGTTCGGGCAGCAGCGACAGGATCCGGTCCTGAAGCGCCTCGCGCACGCGGTCCCACGGATAGGGCAGTGGCCGGCGCTCGGTCATGCGGCCTCGGCGACCATCGCGGACGCCACGTTCGCCCGCACCAGCGCCTCGGCCAGGGGCGGACACACGCTGTTGCCGCACATGCGGCCTTGGGCGTCCAGGCTGAGCTTCACCCGCTCGCCGTTCTCGTCCACGCCGTGCTCGATCACGTAGCTGTCGGGGAAGCCTTGGGCGCGGAAGCGCTCACGTGGGGTCAGCATCCGCATGCCGATGTCGGCAATGGCGTAGGTGTCCCCGTCGATCTCGACGGTCACGACCCCGTGCCGGGGCTTAGCGGTGACTGTGTGCATCGGCTCGTCGGCCGCCTGCGACGGGTCTCCGGCACCATAATACTTGGCCAGAAAAGCCCCGATCACCGCCGAATGATTGCCGCCGGCCGACACGGTGCGCAGCGGGGCCTCGATCGAGGCGTCGCGCCGGTCCGACCCGCGCAGGGTCTGCAGATGCGCCGCGACGATGGCCGACTTTCCGGCCCCACCCGCCGTCACAGTCCCGATAGGATCCCCGGCGTCCGACCCGACCGAACCTCCGAACTGGCGATTGATGTGTACGGCCACGAGGCCGTTCTGATCCTTCGCGCTGGCCGTCAGAGTGTGCATCGGTGCGTCGGCGGGCCGGTTTCGCCCACCCTGCTGGGCATAGGTCATGTGGACGGCCACCAGGCCCTGCGGGCCAGCCTTGGACGTGAGGGTGCTGACGGGTTCCTCGGCGGAATGCCCGACAACGCCGGTGTTGTGCTGCGCCAGGAAGGCCGCGACGACGGCGTGCTTCGCCCCGCCGGCGACCTGCGTTCCGATCGGCGCCTCAACGTCGAGGCTGCGCGGCTCCTGACCGTTGCGTTCACCGTATCCCGTCTGGATCAGGCTGGGGGCGACGACAGCAAATGATCCAGCCGTGGTCTGCGTCCTCATAGGCTGGGACAGGTCGTGCACGCCGTTTCGCGCGGCGGCGCTGGCCATGTCGGTGCGGACGATGAAGGGGCGCGGGCTGCTCAGGACATACTTGTGCACCCCCCGCGCGATCCGCCTCAGGGTCGCCTCCGCCAGCGGCCTCTGCGCGCGAAGGCCGAACTTGGCCATGATCTGGTCCGAGGTATCGAAGATCGACGGGCACGGCAGGCTCCAGTCGATGATGTCTGCCGCGACCCGCCACGGCTTCAGCTTCCCTGCGACGACGTCCGGGTGATCGGCGGGCCCATGCGTCCGCTCAGGCCACACGATCGGCAGTCCGTCGCACCGCGCGATGATGAACAGGCGTTTCCGGATCGTGGGCGCGGCGGGCAGCAGCTCGCCGCCGTAGTCACAGGCGCGAAGCTCCCTCATCTCCAGCTTGTAGCCGTAGCGGCGCAGCTCGCGTTTCCAGTGCTCGAAGGTTTGGCCCCGCCTGTCCGGGCAGGGCCGCCCCTCGTCGGTCAGAGGCCCCCAGGTCTGAAACTCCTCCACGTTCTCCAGCATGATGACGGCCGGACGGACGCGCTTGGCCCACAGCACCACCACCCAAGCCAGGTCGCGGATGTTCTTCTCGACGGGCTTGCCCCCCTTGGCCTTGGAGAAGTGCTTGCAGTCCGGGCTGAACCAGGCGAGCGCCACCGGGCGCCCCTTCGTCACCTCGAGCGGATCGGCACGCCAGACCGACTGGCAGTAGTGGTGCGTTTCGGGATGGTTCGCCCGGTGCATCGCCACGGCCTGCGGGTCGTGGTTGATCGCCACGTCCACCGGGCGCCCCAGCGCGGCCTCAATGCCCTTGCTGGCGCCCCCGCCGCCGGCGAAATTGTCGATGATCAGACCGCTCACCATTGGCTCAACTCCTCGTCCAGGCGCCGGTGCAGCTCGGCGGCCAGGGCGTCCAGGGTTTCGTCCATCGCTGGGTCGTCGCGGGCGTCTTCGATCGCCTGGACGTTCTCGCGCAGCGTTTTTCGGTCCAGGCCGGACGCTGCGGCCAGCGCCTTCAGGTTCACGTCCGCCTCGCACATGGTCAGGTAGGCGGCGATCTTGCGCGCCCGCGCCACCGGCTGCGGGGACGGGCCCGGCCTGCCGCTGCGCTCCATCACCGCCATCGCCTCCGCGCCGGTGTGCTCGCCGGCCACGGCGCAGGCGAACGGCCAGATCCATTTCGCCGTCAGCTGCGCGTCCTCGTGCCGGCTGACCTCGCGGGCGACCCTCATCACCTGGTCGGGCGTGAAGTCGTTGCGCACGGCCTCGAGCTCGGCGCGCCGCCGGGCCTCGTTCCGCCGCCGGTCTGTCGAGGCGCGACAGCCCAGCGCGGCCGACAGCGCCGTCTCGTTCGCCTCGGGATACAGGGTCAGCAGCCCCCTTAGCGCCAGCCACCGCACCCGGCCGGGCGCCGAGGTCAGGCTCTTGGGCCGCCCCGTCCGCGCCAGCATCAGGATCGTTCGCACCCCGTCGCGCTCCACGGCCGCCGCCGCCAGCGCGGTCAGGATCGCCGTCCGGCTGGGCGTTCCGCACCGGGTGACCAGCGGGGGCTCGATCACCGGCGGCGGCGCGGGCGCCGCGAAGGCCATGGCCAGGCTCATCGCGACGCCCCCACTTCGCGCCAGCCGACGACCACCCCGTCATCCTCGCTGATGACTTCGGCCTCGTCGCACTCGCGTTCGATCCCGGCCGCGTCCATCGCGTCCAGAAGGTCGATACCCGCCGTCACCAGGGCCTCCACGGCGGCTCTCAGGCGCGGCCCGTTCATCTCAGGCCTGGTCATCTCAGGTCCGCCCGCTCGGTCCACGACGGCGGCGGTCCGTCGTCGGCCTTCAGCCCGTCCAGAATGTCCCCGGCCAGGTCCGCCAGCGCGGTCAGCCGCGGCGCCAAGAGGGCGCGCAGACCTGCGTCCTCCTCCTTGGCGAAGCCTCGCGCCATCATCAGGAAGGCCCGGAACCCCGACGACGGGAGGGGCCTCAGGTCCGGCAGCCGCAGGTCCGGCGCGGGCGACAGCGCCTTGGCCAGCGCTTTCGCCCGCCTTGCGTCGGTCGGCAACGCCGCCGCCTCGAACGCCGCCTGGGCGATCTGCCGCCACAGCACCCGCTCGTGAGACGTCATGTGGGGGTTGTGGCTCATGGCTCAGACCCCGCGCCGGGCGGCGAGCCGTCCTGGGCATAGTCGCCGTGATCCATCTTCGGCGCGGCCCCGGCGGCGCGGATCGCCGTCACGGCCGCCTCGAAACCCTGGCTCAGGCAGGTGCCCCCCTCCGTCTGGCGCGCGGGGCTCTTGCCTTCCTTGCCCCACAGCCAGGCGGGACGCTCGTCGCCGTCGACCACATGGTCCAGCGCCTTGCGCGCCATCTTCAGCTTGGTCTTGAAGTCCAGGTGCGCCAGCCGCCCATCCGCGCTCAGGGCCTGAACCCCGGCCATCTCGTACCGGCTGGCGTCCGCCATGCGCTGATGCGGCGGGCGCACCGTCCGCCCGTGTTCGTCCCTCGGCCTCATGCCGCCCTCCCGTTGAGGATGTCGCTGATCGGCGGGTGCCAGTCGTCGGGCCGCACCGCGCCGCTGGTCAGGCGCACGATCTGACGGACCATCCGCCCGCTGGGTTCGGCCCGGTCCTCGTCGCTGAAGGGCAGGCACAGCCTGCGCACGTATTCGCGCGTGCAGCCCAGCCGCTCGGCCGCCCAGGCGAAGTCACGCCTGTGCAGCCTCAGCCAGCCGTCGAACGCGGGGCGGGGCTGCGGCTCGGGTATGGGCTCCGGCGCCGGGCCGGAGATGTAGGTTTGCGTGTCGGACACGAGGTCGATCCCGTGAGTGCCATCCGACGCCGCAAGAGTTGGTGATTTGTTGGTGTTGTCAACTAGTCGTGCTAACAGCGTCGCTTGGTATGTTGTCGCTGGCTGTGGACAGGAGAACGTGGCCCAACCCGGTCATGACCGGATTGAAGGACCGCGAGGCGCAGGAGCGCAGGCGCAAGGGCCTGGCCCTCAAGGCGCTGCGCCGGCGCCTGGGCGTCACCCAGGAGGCGGCGGCCCAGGCCTACGGCGCGACGGTCCAGGCCTGGCAGCTCTACGAACAGGGCAAGCGGCACTTCTCGGATCCGAAGCTGGCCCGCCTGCTGGCCGCCCTGAATTCCGATCGCGAGGAGTTCGACCTGGAGCTGGCCAAGATGCCGGACGAACCCTTGGGTCCGTCACCCGCCCCGTCGGGCGTGGCGGAGGCCCACACGCCTTTCCGGCTTCCGGTCGTCGGCGTCGCCCATGGCGGCGGCCTTCGCCCGAACGTCTATGACGACGGCCAGGCGGAGGTGATCGACCTGTCGCGCTTCTTCGCGCCCGGCACGCGCGTGCTGCGGCTCGACGGCATGTCCATGTATCCCTACGCGGAGCCGGGGGGCTTCGTGACCTACAATCCCCGCCATCCCGCCAAGCGCGGCGAGGGATGCGTCATCGAGTTCAACGACGGATCCTTCAACGTGAAGCGGTTCGAGCGGTTCGACGGCTCGGAGCTGGTGGTGACCGAGGTCTATCCCGTCGAGCAGGAGTTGCGGTTCCCGCTGGACAAGGTCGCCGGCGTCTACGCGATCGGCATGCGCGGCGCCTAGGGACGAACCCGGCTCGCGGCCCGGCCCCTGACGGCTTTGGCGATGCCCCACACGGCGGTCATGTAAGCCAGCGAGCCCAAGAACACGGCGGCCAGCTGCAGCGGCGAGCCGTTCAGAAGCGCAGCGGTAAGCGCCGTTCGGGCGATGCACCAAAGCACCAGCGGCCACCAGCGTCGGTGCAAAAGCGCGGGCCAAAGCAGCACGAACGCGGGGAGCGGATCAAGGGCCGCGCCCAGCGCTGTGATCACTGCGGCCTCTATCGGGTTCATGTTTTCACGGTCCCACGCGCTGCTCGGTTGCGCCACCGTGACAAGACAACGGTTGGTAAGTTGACAAGACCAACAAAACACATACACCCTCGCGCTCATCGACAACGGAGTTCCGCCGATGACCGCGCTGCAGGACTTTCCACGATCCCCTGACACGCCCCAGGGCGACGACGCCGGGATCCGGCGCAGCGTCCATCTGCTGATGCGGCTCGAGGCGGGGCGCGCCCTGCCGGTTCTGACGCCGATCGCCGACATGGCGCCGGCCTGCGACGGCTCGGGCGAGGTGTTCGTCTACTGCACCGTCTACGTCGACGCCGTCGACGGAAAGGGGCGAGAGCGCTTCGCCCTGCACGAGGTTCGCCTGGCCGCCGACGCCCTGGACGCCGATCCCTCCATACCGGCCGCGCGCTTCGTCGCCGGCCGCCTCCGCGTCGCCGCCGCCCACGCGGCGCGCGCCGCTCTTCTGCTGCAAAGGAGCCTGACCTGATGGTCGCCTATCGACTGCCCTCGAACACGCGCGAAGGCGCGATCCTGAAAGGTCAGCGCGACGTGCTGCTGGCCACGCCCCGCGCGCGCGACCTGCCCGGCGGCCATCCCGGGCCCGGCGGACGGATGCATATGCGGATCGCCGGTGCGGGCGGGGCGCCCGAACGTCACCTGCCTAAGGCGCGCGTGGTGTTCACCGCCCGCGTCAGTTTCTCCGTCGACGGGGTGGTGCGCATCCTGCACCACGAGACCGCGCACCCCGGAACGGTCGAGGGCGTGCACGCCCTGCTGGCCCAGGCCGAACAAGGCTCCCCTGGCGGGCGCGCCATCGCCGCCGACGCCTTCGCGCGCCGCGCGGGCTTCGACGACTACGCCGCCCAGTGGCGCTCCATCGCCTCCAGCCGGGCTGACGTCGTCACCCGCGTGGTCCTGGCCTGGGAGGCGCTGTCGTGACCGTCGTCGACCTGTCCGCCATCGCGCCGCACCCCGAGCCTCGGCTGAACCGCCGCCAGCTCGCCAAGCGGCGCACCTTGGAAAAGATGAAGGCCGCCGCACGCGCCCTGTTCGCGGACGTGGGCTATTTCGAGGTCGGCATTCGCGACGTCGCCCAGCGCATGGGCATGTCCACCGGCGCGGTCTTCGCCCAGGTCGGGTCCAAGGCCGAACTCTGGCGCGTCGCCATGGGCGGGCCTGCGCCGTCGCCGGAACTGGCCCAGGAAGTCGCCCTGATCGAGGCCCAGCTGGCCGACTGGACCTGGTTGGTGCGCAAGGGCCGCGGCGAATACCTGGCCGCCCTGACGCCGCCCAATGCGGACCCGGCCCTGATCGCGTCGGGCGCGGGACGTCTGGCCGCCGGTCCGTCCCCGGCCGCCGCCCTGCGCCTGGCGCGCCTCGCGGCCCTGGCGAACGGGAACGCCCGGGCGGAGGCGGCGCGATGATCACCGTGGTCTCGGTCGAACTTCGCGTCGAACAGGGGGCTCGCATCCACACGACCGAGGTCGCGGGGGCGGTCGACGCCGCCCGCGACGCCTCGGCCGCGCGCGCCATCGGCGCCCCGCTGG
>JBKBUS010000050.1:0-8508 GCA_046290035.1 Brevundimonas sp. | reverse complement strand
GGGCAGCAGCAGATCCTCGACCGTCTGATCGCCGTAGGCTTGCTCCAGAAGGCGCTGCACCTTGCGGCCCTGGGTCATGGCGATCAGCGGAAAGGCGATGTCGGCTAGAGGGCTGGAGTCGACGAAAGCCTTCCTGATCCGCTCGTCCATCTCGCGGTCGTCCCAGCCCAGCGCGACCCCGGCGCCGACCACCGCGCCCATCGAGGCCCCGCCGACGAAGTCGAAGACCACGCCAGCCTCCCGCAAGGCCCGCACCGCGCCGATATGCGCATAGGCCCGCGCCCCCCCGCCGGACAGCACGAGGCCGATGGACGCGCCCGTGATGACCCGCGCCACCCGGGCGGCGTCGCCATCCTCGTCCTCGCGCGCCTGGAACCAGCGGTTCGGCTGCAGCGCGTCCAGCCAGACGCGGGTGTTCGCCGGGCGGGTCATTCCGCGCGGTCGCATCAGCACCAGATCGCGGGCCTGGCGCCGGAACGCGGGAGTCGGCGCGGGCGCCAGATCGGCGGGCGGCGCGGCCAGGGCGTCCCCGACCAGGAACAGGTGGTCGACCTGGCGCATGCACAGCGCCGTCCAGGCCGTCTCCTCGCGTTCGGCGACGTAGAGGACGAAGTCGTGCGTGTCCTCGACCCGGGCGAACCAGTCCGCGACGGAGCTCAGCGCCGAATGATCCACGACCTGCACCGTGAAGCCCAGCGTCTGGATCGACGCGGCGACACGCTCGACGAAGGCCCGGATCGGTCGGGGTCGTGCGGCCACGAAGCCGAACACCGTCGGATGGGCGCCGCCCTCGGCCCGGTCTCGGCTGCGCCGCACCATCAGGCGGGCCAGCTCGACCAGCAGGTCAGGATCGCCGCGCGCGGCCTCCAGGAAGGCTTCGCGTGGCAGGGCCAGCATCTCGCTGTCGCGCAGCGCCACCACCGTGGCCGTGTGCGGGGTCTCGGCCACCAGAGCCATTTCACCGACGGGTTCGCCCGGGCGTACGACGCCCTTCAGCTCCGGCTCGCCGTTCATGCCCTCGGTGAACACTCCCAGCCGGCCGGAGCGCAGCAGGTAAAGCGTATCCGACGGCCCCCCCGCCACGAACAGCGGCTCGCCGGAGGTCAACGTGAACCAGCTCGCGCGGGTCGAGGCCTCGCGCTCGAACACCCGCGCCAAGGCGGCCTCGAAGGTGTCGGTGCGACGGCGTCTGCGCCCCATCAGCCCCATCTGGGTTCCCCGTTCATCGACCCCACTCTACGGCGAAGGTGGCGCGGTTTGGTTAAGGCGCAAGGCCGACACACAGGGGCGTGAACGCACGAACGGCAAGGGCGGGGCCGAGCGCCGACGCGCTTCCCGACCGGCGCGGCTTCGCCTAAACCGGCCGCATGCCGAAGCTGACCTCGTCCCTCGACCGCCAGAGCCCCGCCTTCAAGTCGCTGGAGGCGCACAATCGGGCCCTGCGCGACGAGCTCTACGCCCGGGTGGCCGAGGCCGCGCTGGGCGGGCCCGAGGCCAGCCGCGAGCGCCATGTGAAGCGCGGCAAGCTACTGCCGCGCGACCGTGTGGAGCGCCTGCTCGATCCGGGCTCGCCGTTCCTGGAGATCGGCCAGCTGGCCGCCTACGGCATGTATGGCGGGGAGGCGCCGGGCGCCGGCATGATCTGCGGCGTCGGCCGGGTCTCGGGTCGCGAGGTGATGATCGTCGCCAACGATCCGACGGTGAAGGGCGGGGCCTACTTCCCCCTGACGGTCAAGAAGCACCTGCGCGCCCAGGAGATCGCCGAGCAGAACCGGCTGCCGTGCGTCTATCTGGTGGACTCCGGCGGCGCGAACCTGCCGCACCAGGCCGAGGTGTTTCCCGACCGCGACCACTTCGGCCGCATCTTCTTCAACCAGGCCCGGATGAGCGCGGCCGAAATCCCCCAGATCGCCTGCGTGATGGGCAGCTGCACCGCCGGCGGCGCCTATGTCCCGGCCATGTCGGACGAGACGGTGATCGTCAGGAACCAGGGCACCATCTTCCTGGCCGGCCCGCCGCTGGTGAAGGCCGCGACCGGTGAGGTCATCAGCGCAGAGGAACTGGGCGGCGCCGAGACCCACGGCCGCAGGTCCGGCGTCGTCGATCATGTGGCCGAAAACGACGAGCACGCGCTGGAGATCGTCCGTTCCATCGTGGCCGACCTGAACACGGTCAAGCGGGTCGAGCTGGACGTGCGCGAGCCCAAAGCCCCCGCCTTCGACGCCGAGGAACTGTACGGCCTGATTCCGGACGACGTGCGCGCGCCCTATGACGTGCGCGAGGTGATCGCGCGGGTGGTCGACGGCTCGGACTTCGACGAGTTCAAGCGCGACTACGGCACGACACTGGTTTGCGGCTTCGCCCGCATCTGGGGCTATCCGGTCGCCATCCTAGCCAACAATGGCGTGCTTTTCAGTGAGAGCGCGCTGAAGGGCGCGCACTTCATCCAGCTGGCCTGCAAGCGGAAGATCCCGCTGGTGTTCCTGCAGAACATCTCCGGCTTCATGGTCGGCGGGAAGTACGAGGCCGAGGGCATCGCCAAGAACGGGGCCAAGCTGGTCACCGCGGTCGCCAGTGCAGAAGTGCCGAAGTTCACGGTCCTGATCGGCGGCAGCTTCGGCGCCGGCAACTACGGCATGTGCGGCCGGGCCTATTCCCCGCGCTTCCTGTTCACCTGGCCCAACAGCCGGATCAGCGTCATGGGCGGCGAACAGGCCGCGTCCGTGCTCGCCACCGTCAAGAGGGATGCGATGGAGGCCAAGGGCGAGACCTGGTCGGCCGAGGAGGAGGCCGCGTTCAAGGCCCCGATCCGCCAGCGCTACGAGGACGAGGGCAGTCCCTATTTCGCCACCGCCCGCCTGTGGGACGACGGGGTCATCGACCCCGCCCAGACGCGGGATGTGTTGGGTTTGGCGATCTCGGCGAGCCTGAACGCGCCGATCCCGGAGACGCAGTTCGGCATCTTCAGGATGTGAGGAGCGGAAGGTTGTTGGCGGCCAGCGAACCTTCGCGCCGCCTCGGCTTGTCCGCTCTCTCCATAACCGGGAACGGGCCCAGTGACATCACTCGCCGGGCTGCCAACGGCACTCAGCCGTGTAGACCCAGCGGGCGCCCTTCGCATCGATCCAGTCGCCGTCCGGCTCGCCGGTGGCGTCCGAGCCGAACCTCAGGACATTGCCCTCGGAGTCCTCGACATGCAGCTCCCGGGCGCCCCAGGGGTAGTTCACCGGCCCAATCCGGATGATGGCGCCCTTGGGCGCAATCTCGTCACGCAGCGCGTCGACGTCATCCACGCCGACATACAACCAGCCCTGGCCGAGACCCTGGTCGCCTGTCGCCAGCATCACAGACGCCTCACCCCGGCGAACCGACGCGGAGTACTCATCGCCCCATTCCTGAATGAAGCCGAGGACATCCTTGTAATAGGCGAGAGCCCGTTCCTGATGCGCCACTCTCAGAATGGGCGTGGTTCTGCCGAACGTGACGGTCACCGGCGCCTCCTGCCGCTTTCATCGCGGCACGCTATCACCGAACGGTGTTCCCCTGAACTCCCTCTCACCCCACCCTTAGCACCTTCTCCATCGCCTTCCCCTTGGCCACTTCGTCGACCAGTTTGTCGAGGTGGCGGACCTCGCGCATGAAGGGGTCGTCGATCTCCTCGACGCGGTGGCCGCAGATCACGCCAGTGATCAGGAAGCGGTTCGGGTTCATCGCTGGCGCCCGGTCGAAGAAGTCCTGGAACGTCGTCCCTTCGGCCAACAGGGCATCAAGCTCTGCTTGCGAATAGCCGGTCAGCCAGCGGATCACCTGATCCACCTCGGCCCGCGTCCGGCCCTTCTTCTCGACCTTGTTCACATAGTGGACGTGGATGCTGGCCACGCTGGTCTGGCGGATGCGGTCGGCCGCGCTGATCGCCATCGCCGGGGCTCCATGTTTCGTTCGGGTCGCGACGCGTTATAGGACGACCGTCGAAGGAGACCATCATGGCTGACCAGGACCCGAACGCGCTCGACATCACTGACGCGGAGGCCGCGGAGATCAACCGCATCGTCCATCCCTTCCTGGCCGATCCGGCGCCGGACGCCGACGACCGGCTGGTGCGGGTCGAGGGCACGCCTGACGGGATCGTCTTCGTCACCATCAACCGGCCGCAGAAGAAGAACGCCTTCGACGCCGCCACCATCGCCGCGCTCAACGAGGCGTTCGAGACCCTGCACGGCGCCGACCACGTCCGCGCGGTCTTCCTGAGGGGCGCGGGGGGCACGTTCTCGGCGGGCGCGGACCTGGGCTGGATGCGCGACGCGGTGGACTGGTCCGAGGGCGACAATCGCGACGACGCCATGGGCCTGGCGAGGATGCTCAAAAGCCTGCACGACATCCCGGCGCTGACGGTCGCCCTGGTCGAGGGCGCGGCCATGGGCGGGGGCGCGGGGCTGGTGGCCGCCTGCGACATGGCCGTGGCGGTGAAGGGGACGCGCTTCGCCTTCTCCGAGGTCAAGCTGGGCCTCATCCCGGCAACGATCAGTCCTTATGTCGTCGAGGCGGTGGGGGCGCGAAAGGCGCGCCAGCTGTTCATGACCGGCAACCCCTTCGATGCCGACTACGCCGCAGCGATCGGCCTAGTCGACGCGGTGCTGCCGGACGGCGGAGCCATACCCGGCTTCGTCGACCAGCTCAGCGCCTCGCTCAGGACCAGCGCCCCCGGCGCAATGGGCGACGCCAAGCGGCTGGTGCATCAGGTCGCCGGTCACCGCATCGACAGCGGCCTAATGGACGACACCGCCCGTCGCATCGCTCGCGCCCGCGTGTCGGACGAAGGCCAGGAAGGCGTCCGCGCCTTCCTGGAGCGCAGGAAGCCCCGCTGGGCGGAGTAGGGCCCGTCAGGCGAAGGCCGTTCAGGCGTAGGCGTAGGTTCCGCCGACCTCCAGCGCGCGCTGATAGGCGGGGCGGCCGTGGATCCGGTCCAGGAACGCCTTCACATGGGGCAGGGCGCCGAGGTTGACCGCGCGCGTCGAGGCCGCCTCGAGCGGGAAGCTCATCATGATGTCGGCGGCGGTGAACTGGTCGCCGGCGAACCACTCGTTGTCGGCCAGTTCGGCGTTCCAGTACTCGCTGTGAAGCTTCAGCTGGGGGCGGACGAACCCGTTCAGAGCCTTCTCCGAGATGCCGCGGACGATCGGCTTCATCAGCCCTGGCGCCCGCTCCGGCAGGACGCTGAACACCAGGGCGAGCAACAGGGGCGGCATGGCCGAGCCTTCGGCGTAGTGCAGCCAATAGGTGAAGCGCCGCCGCGCCTCGGTGCCCTGGGCCGGCCTGAGGCGGCCGTAGCCGTGGGTGTCCAGCAGGTACTCGACGATGGCCCCGGTCTCGGCGACCTTGACCGCGCCGTCCTCCAGCACCGGCGATTTGCCCAAGGGGTGGACCGCCTTCAGCGCCGGCGGGGCCAGGCGGGTCTTGGGATCGCGTTCATAACGCTTGACCTCATAGGGCAGGCCCAGCTCCTCCAGCAGCCAGAGAACCCGCTGGGAGCGGCTGTCGGCGAGGTGGTGGACGATGATCATGGCGGCGATCCTTCGGTTCCCGGCCATAAGGCCAAGCTGACGCGGCGTTCGTAAAGCCCCTCATTACACCGTGGTGGAACAGACCGGGCGTTGTGCTATGCGAAAAGAATGCAGAGCGCTTCTCCCCGCCGCGGCGGCTTCCTCACGTCGCTGAGCTTTCAGGTCCTGCTGGCGCTGGCGCTCGGCCTGGTCGCGGGCGCGGCGGCTCAGGTCAACGGCCTTCCCGGCGGCGTCGGCACGGCCCAGGCGATCGAAAGCCTGGGCGGCCTGTGGCTGAACGCCCTGCGCATGACGATCGTCCCCCTGGTGTTCTCGCTCCTGGTGGTCGGCATCGCCTCGATCGCGGACGCGGCGGCGTCGGGTCGGATGGCGGTGAAGGCGCTGGTGGTCTTCTTCCTTCTTCTGATCTTCGCCATCACCTATGCCTTCGCCGCAGGGTTCGGTCTTCTGGCGCTCTGGCCGATCGACGCCGAGGGCGGCCGGGCGCTGGCCGCAGGGGCCGCCGGCGGGGCCGAGGAGGTCCTCAGGAACGTCAACGGCGACGGCCTGACCGCCTTCCTGCAGACGCTCGCGCCGTCCAACCCCATCCGCGCCGCCGCCGACGACGCCATTCTCGGCGTGGTGGTGTTCGCCATCGCCTTCGGCTTCGCCGCCACCCGCCTGCCGAACCGTCTGCGCCAGCCGATGACCGCCTTCTTCGAGGCGGTGTCGGAGACCATGATCGTGATCGTGCACTGGGTGTTGCTGGCCGCGCCCGTCGGCGTGTTCGCCCTGTCGTTCGGCGTGGGTCTGAGAACCGGGCTCGGGGCGGCGGGCACGCTCGGCCACTACATCTCGATCGTGGTGCTGTCGCAGATCGGGCTGATCCTGCTGCTCTATGTGATCGTGGCGGTGTTCGGCCGGGTGTCGGTGGGGCGTTTCGCCCAGGCCGCCGCACCCGCGCAGGTGGTCGCCTTCTCCACCCAGAGCTCGCTGGCCAGCCTGCCCGCCATGGTGGACCGGGCGCGCGGATCCCTCGGCATATCGACCGCGACGGCGGGCCTGGTTCTGCCGCTGGCGGTGGCGGTCTTCCGCATGACCAGCCCGGTCGCCAACCTGGCGGTCGTGCTCTACTGCGCCCAGCTCTTCGGGGTCGAGATCGGCCTGACCCAAATGCTCATCGGCGGCGTCGTGGCCTTCGCGGTCAGCGTCGCCTCGGTCGGTCTGCCGGGCCAGGTCAGCTTCTTCGCCTCGATCGCCCCGATCTGCATCGCCATGGGCGTCCCGGTCGAGCTCTTGCCGCTGTTGCTGGCGGTGGAGGTGATCCCGGACATCTTCCGCACCATCGGCAACGTCACCGCCGATCTCGCCGCCGCCCGCATCGTCGAGGGCGGAGACGCGACCGCCGAGAAGGAGGCGGGTGCGGGGATCTGACCCTAGCCGTACGCCTGCACCGGCTTGACATCCAGCTCGCCGGCCTTGATGGCGGCGATGGCTCTCGCCGCCGCCAGGGCGCCTGAGGCGGTGGTGTAGTAGGGGATCTTCATCATCAGGGCCGTCCGACGGATGGAGAAGCTGTCGGCCAGCGACTGCTTGCCCTCGGTGGTGTTGAAGACCAGCTGCACCTCGCCGTTCTTCATGGCGTCCACGACGTGGGGGCGACCCTCCAGCACCTTCTTCACCAGACCGACCTCCAGGCCCTGCGCGGTTAGGTAGGCGTGGGTGCCGCCGGTGGCGATCAGGCTGAAGCCTTCGGACAGCAGGGTGCGCGCGGCGTCGAGGATGAAGGGCTTGTCGTCGTCCTTGACCGAAATGAAGGCGCAGCCCGAGGTCGGCAGCTTCGTCCCGCCGCCGATCTGGCTCTTGGCGAAGGCGCGGGCGAAGGCGGGCTGAAGATCCGCCTCTCCGTCTCGGCGGAAGTCGAGCCCCATGACCTCGCCGGTGGAGCGCATCTCCGGGCCCAGGACCGTGTCGACGTTGGCGAAGCGGGCGAAGGGGAAGACCGCTTCCTTGACCGCGATGTGGTCCAGCGTCCGGTCCTGAAGCCCGAATGAAGCCAGGGCCTCGCCGGCCATGACCTTGGCGGCGATGGCGGCGACGGGCGCGCCCATGGTCTTGGCGACGAACGGCACGGTGCGGCTGGCGCGCGGGTTCACCTCCAGCACGAAGATGCGGGGCGCGTCGGAGTGAGGCTCCTCGATGGCGAACTGCACGTTCATCAGGCCGCGCACCTTCAGCGCGCGCGCCATGGCCTCGGTCTGGCGCTTCAGCTCCTCCACGGTGGCGGCGCTCAGCGAGTGCGGCGGCATGGAGCAGGCGCTGTCGCCGGAATGCACGCCCGCCTCCTCGATGTGTTCCAGCACCCCCGCGACGAACACCGTGTCGTCGTCGCACAGGGCGTCGACGTCCACCTCGGTCGCGCGGTTCAGATAGTGGTCGATCAGCACCGGATCGTCGCCGGACACCTGCATCGCCTCGTGGACGTAGCGGTCCAGCTGCTCGCGATCGTGGACGATCTGCATGCCCCGGCCGCCGAGCACGTAGGAGGGGCGTAGTACGACCGGGTAGCCGACTTCCTCGGCCTTCTCGGCCGCTTCCTCGGCGGAGCGGGCCAGCGCGTTCGGCGGCTGCTTGAGGCCGATCTCATTCAGCATGCGCTGGAACCGCTCGCGGTCCTCGGCCAGGTCGATGGAATCGACGCTGGTGCCCAGGATCGGCACGCCGTCGGCCTCCAGCGCGTGGCTCAGCTTCAGCGGCGTCTGCCCCCCGAACTGAACCACGACGCCCAGGAGCTGGCCCTTCGACCGCTCGACGTCGATCAGCTCCAGCACGTCCTCGGCCGTCAGCGGCTCGAAGTAGAGACGGTCGGAGGTGTCGTAGTCGGTCGAGACCGTCTCGGGGTTGCAGTTGACCATGATCGACTCCACCCCGATGTCGGCGAAGGCGAAGGCGGCGTGGCAGCAGCAGT
>JBKBUS010000049.1:0-8549 GCA_046290035.1 Brevundimonas sp. | reverse complement strand
GTAGACCTTCTGAAAGCGACGCACCGCCAGGAAGGGCTCGTGGCTGTACTGCTCCCAGAACAG
The DNA here is from genome assembly GCA_046290035.1 of Brevundimonas sp. Classification (GTDB taxonomy): domain Bacteria; phylum Pseudomonadota; class Alphaproteobacteria; order Caulobacterales; family Caulobacteraceae; genus Brevundimonas. Next base: position 8,486 of record JBKBUS010000049.1, on the reverse strand, counting down.
CCACTGAAACATGGCCGCACGGTCATGGGGCTCGCTCGGGATCAGCGGTCCGCCCTCCGCCAGGTGGAGCAGGATGGCGTTCGACTGGGCGAGCGTACGCCCGTCCTGAAACGCCACCACCGGCACCTGGCCAGCGATGTTGAGGGCGCGGAACGCCGGGGTGCGCGCGCCGCCGCCGAGGACATCCACGTCGCGCCAGCGATAGGGTCGGCCGAGGGCCTGAAGGAGCCAGAGCACCTTCAGGCAGTTTCCCGATCGCCGGTCGCCGTAGACGTCGATCATGTCCATCAGCTCCAGAAGACGATGAGCAGGGCGGTCGCGGCGGCGAGGATGGCCATCCCGCGGTTGACGCGCCGGATCCGCGCCGCGTCGCCGAGCATCGACTTCAGTCCGGAACCGAAAGTCGCCCAGGTCAGCATCGAGGCGAGGGAGAAGGCCTCGATCAGCGCCGTCACGATGGCCGCCGACAGGAGCCAGGGCTGAACGGGCGCCACGTAGATGGAGACGGCGGCGACCGCCATCATCCAGGCCTTGGGGTTCACCAGCTGAAGCAGGGCCCCATGCCAGGCCGTCAGCGGGGGCTGGGCGGAAGCGTCCGGGGAGGGGGCGGCGGTCCAGAGCTTGAAGGCGAGCCAGAGCATGTAGGCGGCGCCGGCCAGCTTGAGGAGGATCGCCGCCCGAGGGTCGGCCAGAAGCAGCGCCCCGACCCCGAGCGCTGAGAGAAGCATCAGCCCGCAGAAGCCGGCCATGACCCCGAGGATGAGCGGCACGGTGCGCCTGACCCCGTGGGTGAGGCCCGAACTCGTGACCATCAGGTTGTTGGGCCCCGGCGTGAAGGACATCACGACGGAAAACATCACAAGCGAGGCGAGCCAGGTGATCGTCATCGCCCGGCCTCAAGCACTGCTCCGGCCGCTCTCGCCGCCGCGGCGCGGCCCGCACGCGCCAGGCCGGCCCCGAGGCTGACGCGCTTCACCCCCCGCTGGAAGAGCTCCGGGATCAGCGCCGCGTCACCCAGGCCGACAAGCACGTTGAGGGGCCGCTTGATCGCCTCAAGGACCGTCTGGAGGCCGTCCCACGGCAGCCCGGGCGCGAACAGCACGTCGGCTCCGGCCGCCTCGTAGGCGCGGAGCCGGCGAACGGTCGCCTCCAGGCTCGGCCCAGCCGCGCACCAGACCTCGGTGCGGGCGGTCACCACAAAGCCCGGGCAGGCGGCGCGGGCGGCGGCGCAGGCGATCTCCAGGCGTCGACACGCCTGGTCCAGCGGAAACAGATCTCCGTCAGGCGCGACGGCATCCTCGATGGAGGCCCCGGCGAGCCCGCTCTGGGCGGCGCGTCGGAAGACGTCGGCCAGGCCGGCCGCGTCATTCGCCCGCCCGTTCTCCAGATCGGCGCTGACCGGAAGCTCCACCGCTTCGGCGATGCCGCGGGCGTTGGCCAGCAGCGCCTCGAGATCCGGCGCCCCGTCGACGAGCCCGAGATCCTCCGCCAGCGCCGCGCTCGAGGTTCCGACGGCGGTGAACCCCAGGACCTGAAGCTCGCGCGCCAGCCCCGGCGACGAGACGTTGCCGAGGACGAAGCCGGGCGACGCGGCCTCATGCGCGCGTCGGAACCGAGCCGCCTTCTCCGGGGCCGCTACCATGGTGAGCCGTCCTTTCGGGTGAAGATCCATCCCGAGGGGCCGTGGCGCGCCATGAGGTCATCGACAGGGTAGCTGGCCTCGTCGCCCGCGACGCGGTCCCCGATCTCCAGATAGGCGACGGGCGCGTCCGTGCGGTTCTCCAGATGATGGGCCGGACCGCCGGGTGCGAAGCCGACGCACATGCCCGGCGACAGCTCGGTCTCGAGCGCGTCCAGAAACAGCGTCGGGCGCCCCTGGAGCACGTAGACGAACTCCTCCTGGCGCGAATGGACGTGGTGAAGCGCCGAGACCGCGCCAGGCGCGAGGGTCGTCAGGTTGATCCCGATCCGCTGCAGGCCGAACCGATCGCCCAGCTGGCGCTTGGTCCGCCCCGCCATGCGCGCAGCGAACGGCGGCGGGTAGTGCGACGGCCTCGACCTTGGGGCCACGTCCCATGCGCCGACAGGGTCGATCCGGACCTGAGGATCATTGCTCATAAGCGGGAGAGATGATTGTATAATATGTATCTGTCAATATCGATACATGAGGAGGGCGGGTGACGCGGGCGATCGCATGGCTGACGATCAGTCGTATCGGAGCCGGGATGGCCTTCATGGCCTGGGCGTCCGCCCTGCCGTGGATTCTTTCGGAGTGGCGGCTGCCGGCCGCCCAGGCCGGGTGGGTTCAGACCAGCTTCAACCTCGCCTACGCCGCGTCGCTGCTGACCAGCGGATGGCTTTCAGACCGGTTCGGAGCAGCCGTCGTCCTGAGAACCTCCAGCTGGGCGAGCGTGGTCCTGCTGGGCCTCTGCGCCGCCTTCGCCCGGGACTTCGGGTCGGCGCTCGTCCTGTTCAGCCTCCTCGCCCTGGGTCTGGGCGGAAGCTATGCGCCGGCGCTCATGCTGGCCTCGGCCGATCCGGCGCGGCGAGGGCTCGCGGTGGGCTGGGTGCTGACGGGGGCCTCTGTCGGCTATGTGCTGATCATCGCCGTGAGCGGGGCGGCGTACCCGGCCTTCGGCGTCGGCGGCGGCTGGCTGACCCTGCTGTGGGCGCTGTCTGGAAGCGCCGTCTGCGCCGAGCTTGCGCTGAGGGGATGGACCGGGACATCCCGCTCGCCCCGGACCGTTCCGGGGCCGTCGCTCAAGGCGCTTCGCGCCGCCGTGACCAGCCGCACGTCGATCCTTCTGACGACCGGCTACGCGCTCCACTGCTGGGAGCTTCTCGGCATGTGGGCCTGGACCCCGACCTTCCTCTCGTTCGTCCTTGCGCGGCACGGCCTTGAGCCGTTGGCGATCGGGCTTCTGGCCGCGCTCTCGATCCATCTGAGCGGCGCCGTCTCCACGCTCGCCGGGGGCTGGGCGTCTGATCGGTATGGGCGACGCTCGGTGCTCGTGGGCGTCGGGATCGCCGGCGCCGTGTGCTCGTTCGGCTTCGGCTGGCTCGGGCAGGCGGGCGCCGCGACGGCGGTCTGCGCCGCCGCCCTTTACGGCGGTTTGGTGCTGGCGGACTCCGGCGTGCTCACCGCCGCCATGGCGGACGCCGTGCCCGAGCCGCTCCTGGGCCGCATGCTCGCCCTGCGCTCGCTGGTGGGCTTCGGCCTGGGCGCCCTGTCGCCCGCCGTGGTGGGGGTCGTGCTCGACGCCGCCGGGCGCTCGCCCTCCGGCGTCGGCTGGGGACTGGGTTTTTCGGTCCTCGGTCTCGGCGGATTGGGCGCGGCGATCTGCGCCCGGGCGCTCCCCAGATCCCGATCGGCTCAGACGATCGGTTCGTGAGCGGCGTGTCGCAACTCCGCCACCACGCGAAGCGCCCTGACCAGGTCGGCCCGGCGCCCCGGCGCCATGACGCACAGGCGGACCCCCGCCACGACATCGTCGACCGCCGTGGCGTCCGGCGGCGTCAGGCGTACGCCCGCTTCGGCCGCGCGCCGCACCAGACGTTCGGCCTCGGCGGCCGGCATCGCGACCCAGACATGGGCGGCGCCGTCCGGCATCGGCGGCGTCAGCTGAAGCATGTCGGCCGCCAGGCGGACCCGTTCCCGCGCCTCCGCCTTGAGGTCGCGGGCGACCTGCTCCGCCACCCCCATCTCGATGAGCGCGCACGCAAACTCGATCGCGATCGGCGCGGCGCCCCAGACTTCGGCTCTCAGACGCGCCGCCGTCGCCCCGTAGGCGTCGGCGGGGGGAAGGAGCACCCCCACCCGCATCAGGGGCGACAAGGCCTTGGAGGTGCTCGTCAGATACCAGGTCCGGGCGGGATCGAGCGCCCTGTAGGTCGCCGCCGCCTTGGACTCATAGAGGCCATAGACGTCGTCCTCCACGATCCAGGCGTCATGGCGGCGGCAGACCTCCAGGATGTCGCGTCGTCGCGCTTCGCCCGTCTCGAACCCAAGCGGGTTCTGACACACCGGCACGGTGTAGACCGCCCGGCAGCCGGTTGACTTCAGCACCTTCGCCAGGGCGTCCGGGAGCATGCCCTCGTCATCATGCGCCACCGCATGAAAGGGAAGGCCGAGGTCGGCCGCCGCGGCGATCGCGCCGGAGAAGGTGGCCGCCTCGCTGGCTATGCCGGCGGATGCGGGCTTCAGCGCGGCGAAGGCGAGATGGATGCCGTGCTGGCCGCCGACACAGGTCATCAGCTCGTCGGCATGGACGCCGGGCACGCGAGGCTGAAGCCAGCGCGCCAGAACCTCCCGCTGGGCCGACGTGCCGCGCAGGTCCGCGTAGCCGGCGCTGGGGATGTCCAGGGCGGCGCGCGCCGCGCGCGCCGCCGCGGCCTGGAACGCGGCGTCTCCGATGAGCGGGGGCGGGAAGTTGATCGTGAGGTCGATGACGCTCGTGCTCGGCGTCGCCGAGCGCGGCAGTACGAAGGTGCCGCGACCCACTTCGCCGCGCACCAGGCCTTCCTGCGTCAGCTGGTCGATCGCCCGCGTGATGGTGCCGATGGCGACGCCATGGGTTCGTGCGAGATCGCGGTGCGTCGGCAGGCGCGCGCCCTCGCCGTAAGCACCGCTGGCGATGGCCTGGCGCAGAGCCGCGGCCACGGTGTCGTGCAGGGCCAAGCTCGTTCTCCGTTGGCGATGGCGCCATTGTATCCATTGTTCATCGCGTCTGCACCTAGAGGAAAGCGGGTGTGACCGCGGCGAGGCATCGGGGTGCGGCAGGCGAGGACGGGGAGTTCGATAGGGGAGACCCCCCGCCGTGAGGCCGCGCCGTGTCGCCTGGCGCGGTTCAGACGGCGGCCGCGATCAGACGAGCCATCGAAACGCGCGCTGGACAAAGGCGTGGCCGTCTGAGGCGACGGGGTGGGCATGGGCCATCACCACGCGCTCGATCGGCCACTGCAGCACGCGATCAAGGCCCCTTCGGGCGGCGGGACGGTCCACGAACGCCACACGAAACTTTCTTGGAACTTCGGGCTCAGGCGCGCTCATGAGATCAAGCCTGGCGACCCACGCACGCCAGCCGGTGAACCACGTGGGCGAGAAGTGCTGGATGAGGTCCGTCACGAGGAGCGTGGCGCTGGGCCGATGAAAGAAGAGCACTTCCGTGGTGATCAGGTTGCCTCGTATGGGCGCCTGGTCGATGTCGGCGCTCCACTCCGGGGGCGGCGTCTCGCCGAGCTCGACGGGGGCGCCGAGATCGTCGCGGCGCTGCCGCAGCCCTGGCGCGGCGTAGATCCGGGCTGCGGGATAAGCGAGCTTCCAGTCTCCGAGAAAGCGGTCGTGCAGGGTGTTGGGCGCGATCAGAAAGCGTACCGGACCCAGGGCCTCGATCTCGCGGCTGAGCGCGGCGGAGAGCGCGATCGGCGACCAGACATACAGCGCTCCATCCGTCAGCCGGATGACCACCATGCGCGTCGGGTAGCGGAAGCCGCCGCCTGCCGTGACGACCGGTCCGTGAGCGACCCATAGGTTCGGGGCGAAGAGCTGCAGAGCCGTCATGCCGTGATCTTTCGATGCAAGCGGGCCATAAGCGTGAACGCCAGACTACACGCACGTATAAAATACACACGAGTGTAAATATGCCAAGCGCCGGCCGAACCGAGCGATCGCGCCGTCTTATTCTGGAAGCCGCGGACCGAGCCTTTCGCGAGAAAGGGTTTGCGGCGGCGTCGGTCGAGGAGATCGCCTCGCGCGCCGGGCTCACGCGCAAGACGATCTATAATCTGTTCGGGTCAAAGGAGGAGATCGCGCACCAGCTGATCGCGCACGCCGAGGCGCAGGATCAGGGCTACCGCGCGCGGATGGCGGCAGGGGAGGATGCGCTGGGCCTGCTTGAGGCGATCCTCCTGGACAGCGCAGGATGGTGCCTCGCCAACCCGTCGATCGCTCGTCTGGCGCTGGCGCCGGCGGAGCGGCCGCGTCTGGAGCCCCCAACAGATCGTCCGTCCTTCCAGGGGCTGATCCGGGATGTGCTCCGGCTCGGCCAGCGGCAGGCGAAGATCCGCGATGACGAAGACGCCGACTTCATGAGCCTGGTGCTGCTGGGCGTCTACGGCCAGGCGATGCTGAACGCTCTGGCCGGCGGCCCCTTTGACCGAAATGACGTCGTGCGCCTGTTGCGTCTGGTCGTGGAAGGCGTCGAGGCGCGTGATCGCGGATGAATGCAACAGGACCGGTCGTCGGCTCGCCTGGTGAGCCGCCCGCCTCGCGGACTGCGCCTGCGACGCCACGGTTCGGGAACCTCGGGACGCGGGTGGGGTGACGCCCCAGTCCTCTAGCGGCGAGCCTCAGGCCGACACCGCGAGGATGGCGCGAACGCCGTTCCGATCGTCCGGTGGAGAGGCCGGAACCGTGCACCAGCGCGAGGGGCCGGGTGGCATGGACGTCGTGCCGCGCTTGACCTGATAAAATTGTAATTGCACGTAGTCGAGCGGACTGTCGCCGGATTTGGCGCTTCACCCTCGGATCACGGACCTCAGACATGCTGCAGCCGCCCGAAGTCGCTCTGATATTATTTGTAATTGCGACTTCCGTCAGCCCCGGCCCCAACAACCTCCTCCTCGCCGCTTCGGGCCTGCAGTTCGGCTTCGTTCGGACCCTGCCGATCCTGCTCGGGATCGAGGTCGGGTTTACGGTCCTGACCGTCGTTGCAGCCGCCGGACTGGCCCCAATCGTCCTGTCGGCGCCGGGCGCTGCACTCATCCTCAGGGGGCTTGGCGCCGCCTACCTCGTCTGGCTGGCCTCCATGCTTTGGCGAGCGTCGGAGCCGAAAAGCGACGCGCCCCCCGCGGCCCCCGTGTCGTTCTGGGCCGCCCTCATGCTCCAGGCCGTCAATCCGAAGGGCTGGATGATGGCGGTTGGCGCGTTAGCTGCTTTCACTCAGCCGGGACCCGGTTACTGGGCGACGGTGGTCACCGTCAGCTTGACCTTCGGCATCGTGGGCATCGCCTGCATGAGTTTGTGGGCTGCCTTCGGCGCAGGCCTCCGCCGGCTGCTGTCCGACCCCAGAGCCCTGAAACTCGTCAACCGGAGCCTTGCCGCGCTTACCGCCGCCAGCGCCGCGCTCATGTTCATCTAGTGGAGTACGCCGTGAAGCGCATAAACCCTTACAAGGCCGCTCCCGGACCGATGAAGAGCGTCCTGGACCTTCACAAGGTCACCGAACGTCTGTCGCTGGACCCTCGTCTGATCGAACTGGTGAAGGTGCGGGCCAGCCAGATCAACGGCTGCGCCTACTGCCTCCAGATGCATCTCGCCGCGGCCCGGCGACACGGAGAGGCCCAGGCGCGACTCGATCTGCTGGCGGCCTGGCGCGAGGCTCCGGACTTCAGCCTGAAGGAGCGCGCAGCTCTGGATTGGACCGAAGCGGTCACGCTCATCCATGAATCGCACGCTCCCGACAGCGCCTATGAGCGAGTGGCCAAGGTGTTCAGCGAGCAGGAGGTCGCCGAGCTCACATTGCTCATCGGCGCGATCAACCTGATGAACCGACTCGCCGTGAGCTTGCGTTACGAGGTCCGTCAAGATGTCGCGTAGAGCCCCGCCCTCGCGCGCCGCAGCGAGCGATCGGCCATGCCCCCTCGGCTTTGTGGGCATCGGCCTCATGGGCGCGCCGATGGCGCGCAACCTTTTGAGGGCAGGCTACCGGCTGCGGGTCTGGAACAGGACAGTCGCGAAAGCCGAGGCTCTGGTCGCCGAGGGCGCGGAAAGCGCGGCATCAGCGCGCGAAGTCCTGACCAATAGCCGCATCACCATCATGATGCTGCTCAATGAAGAGGCGACCGACGCGGCGCTACAGCGGTCCGGTGACGGCATAAGCATCGATCTGGCCGACCGCCTGGTCATCAACATGGGCACGTTCAGGCCGGACTATGTCGCGGGCCTGGCCAGGGACGTCACACGCGCTGGCGGCCTCTACCTGGATGCTCCCGTCTCAGGCTCCAAAGGGCCTGCCGAGGCCGCCCAGCTCGTCGGCATGATCGCCGGCGACGCGCGGGGCCTGGATATCGCCGAGCCGATCCTTAGCGCCATGTGCGCCAAGGTCTTCCGGTGCGGCGATGCGCCAAACGCCACCCGTATGAAGCTGGCTGTGAACCACTACCTTGTCGCCATGGTCGCGAGCCTGTCAGAGGCGGCGCACCTGGCCGCCAGCGCCGGCCTGGATCTTGAGCTGTTCAGCGAGGTGCTGAACGCCGGTCCGATGCGCAGCGCCGTTTCGGAAGCCAAGATTCGCAAGCTTGTGGATCGGGACTTCGCCGCCCAGGCCTCCATCACCGACGTCGTCAAGAACGCCGAGCTTGTATCGGGCTTCGCTCGGTCGAGCGGTGTCGCCAGCCCGCTGCTGGATCAAGCCGAACAGCTGTTTCGCGAGACCCTGGAGGCCGGTCACGGCGCGGATGACATGGTCGCCGTCGTCCGCGCCCTC
>JBKBUS010000048.1:0-8559 GCA_046290035.1 Brevundimonas sp. | reverse complement strand
GGAGCCGAACTTGGCGAAGGCGGCCATTTCCCGGTACTGGGCCAGCTCGCCCTTGATGGTGCCGGCGACCTTCTTCATCGCCTTGGTCTGGGCCGAGGAGCCCACGCGCGACACCGAGATGCCGACGTTCACGGCCGGGCGGATGCCCTGATAGAACAGGTCGGATTCCAGGAAGATCTGGCCGTCGGTGATCGAGATCACGTTGGTCGGGATGTAGGCCGACACGTCGTTGGCCTGGGTCTCGATGATCGGCAGCGCCGTCAGCGAGCCCGAACCGTAGTCGCCGTTCAGCTTGGCGGCGCGCTCCAAGAGGCGCGAGTGCAGGTAGAAGACGTCGCCCGGATAGGCTTCGCGGCCCGGCGGACGGCGCAGCAGCAGCGACATCTGGCGGTAGGCCACGGCCTGCTTGGACAGGTCGTCATAGATGATCAGGCCGTGCATGCCGTTGTCACGGAACCACTCGCCCATAGCGCAGCCGGCGAACGGAGCCAGGAACTGCAGCGGGGCCGGCTCCGACGCGGTCGCGGCGACCACGATCGTGTACTCCAGCGCGCCCGACTCCTCGAGGGTCTTGACGATCTGGGCCACCGTCGAGCGCTTCTGACCGATGGCGACGTAGATGCAGTACAGCTTGGCGGACTCGTCGTCGCCGGCGTTGACGCTCTTCTGGTTCAGGATGGCGTCGACGGCCACGGCGGTCTTGCCCACCTGACGGTCGCCGATGATCAGCTCGCGCTGGCCGCGGCCGATCGGGATCAGGGTGTCGATCGCCTTCAGGCCGGTCTGCATCGGCTCGTGCACCGACTTCCGGGGGATGATGCCCGGCGCCTTCACGTCCACGCGGCGGCGCTCGGTGAACTGGATCGGGCCCTTGCCGTCGATCGGCTCGCCCAGCGGGTTGACGACGCGGCCCAAAAGGCCCTTGCCGACCGGCACGTCCACGATTTCACCGAGACGACGCACCTCGTCGCCCTCGGCGATCTGGGCGTCGGCGCCGAAGATCACCGCGCCGACGTTGTCGCGCTCCAGGTTCAGGGCCATGCCCTTCACGCCAGCCTTGGGAAATTCGATCATCTCGCCGGCCTGGACCTTGTCCAGCCCATGGATGCGCGCGATGCCGTCGCCGACCGACAGCACCGTGCCCACGTCCGACACGTCGGCCTCGACGCCGAAGTTGGCGATCTGGGACTTCAGGATGGCCGAGATTTCAGCGGCGCGGATGTCCATGAGGGTCTCTTTCGTCTTCGTCTTTCGGTGCGCCGGTCAGGCGCCGTGTTGGATCACGCCCGCTTGAGGGCGAACTTCATCTGGTCGAGCTTGGTCTTCAGCGAGGCGTCGAACAGTTTCGAGCCCACCTTGACCTTCAGGCCGCCGAGGATCGACGGGTCAACCCGCGCGGTCAGTTCCGGGTCCTTGCCCAGCGCCTGCCGCAGGCCGGCCTGGATCGACTTGATCTGGGCGGCGCTCAAGGTGGAGGCTGACACGACCTCGGCCGACACAATGCCGGCGTGCTTGGCGTACAGCGTCTCGAAGGCCGTGATCGCCGCGGCGACGGCGTTCGCGCGGCCGCCCTTGGTCATCAAGCCCAGAAAGTTGCGCGTCGTCTGATGGAAACGGGCGGCCTCGGCGACCGCGCCAAGGCCCCTGGCTTGGTCCTCCGCCGACAGCAGCGGAGAGGTCAGCAGGCGACGCAGGTCGGCGCTGTCCAGATAGGCGGCCTTCAGCGACTTCAGGTCGGCGCGCACGGCGTCCAGGGCGCCGGTCTCCAGCGCCAGATCGAACAGCGCCCGCGCGTAGCGCTCGCCGACTTCGGTCGTCCTGAACTCGTCCGCCACCTGAATCCGATCCGCTGATGCGTTTGCGACGATGCCGGAGACGAGGCGACCCGCTCCGGCGAAAGGCTTGATAATGCTTGAAGAAAGCACGCTGGGGACGCGATCCGGAGACCCCGCCCTTGCAAGCCGGGCGCCTGATAGCACTTGTGCCCCGCCCCCGCAACACGGGCGCGACGCCGCACGTTTCGCTTGTCGCCGCATGCGCTTGGGCTACAGAGAGCGGCCTCTCCTCACCGAACTGGACGCCGGATGTTCGACTACATCGCCAGCCTTCTGAGCGACCCCGCGGCCTGGGCCGCCCTGGTCACCCTTGTGGTGATGGAGGTGGTGCTCGGCATCGACAATCTGATCTTCATCTCGATCCTGTCGAACAAGCTGCCGGAGCATCAGCGCCAGCGGGTGCGCCGGATCGGCATCAGCCTGGCGCTGATCATGCGTCTGGCGCTGCTGTCGATCATCGCTTGGCTGGTCGGGCTAACGGCGACGGTGGTCGACTTCGGCCTGGTCGGCCCTGTCGGCGAGCACGGAGAACCGGCGTTCGAGACCGCCTTCAGCTGGAAGGACCTGATCCTGATCGCGGGGGGCCTGTTCCTGGTGTGGAAGGCCACCAAGGAAATCCACCACACCGTTGACCCGACCCCGACCCACGACGTGCTCGACAAGAAGTCGGTGGTCATCAACAACGCCGGCGCGGCGATCTTTCAGATCATCCTGCTGGACCTGGTGTTCTCGATAGACTCGATCCTGACCGCCATCGGCATGACGGATCATCTGCCGATCATGGTGGTGGCCGTTCTGGCGGCGATCACGGTGATGCTGCTGGCCGCCGATCCGCTCGCCGACTTCATCGCGAAGAACCCGACCGTCGTGATGCTGGCGCTGGGCTTCCTGCTCATGATCGGCATGGTCCTGATCGCCGACGGGTTCGGCGTCCACGTGCCCAAGGGCTACATCTATGCGGCGATGGCCTTCTCGGCGCTGGTCGAGGGCCTGAACATGCTGTCCAGACGCTCGGCGACGAAGAAGGAAGCTGCAGCCATCGACCCGCACGTCTAGGGGTCGGCAACGTCCGCTCAGGGCCGCCTCAGGCTGACCGCCACCTCTCCTCCGGGGCCGGTCAGCCGGCCTCGCCAGGCGCCCTCCACCCAGTCCAGCGTCAGGATGGAGGGGCCCGCCTCGATCCGCGCCGTGGTCCCCGTTCGGGTGATCACGCCAAGCGGCCCGCCGTCTGCGGCGGGCGGCGCGTCCGGGTCCAGCCAGGCGCCCTGCACCTGGGCGGAGCCTCCGGGGTCAGCCATCGACAAGGTCAGGATCGCCTCGCCATCGGCGCCGACCACGCGCCAAAGCCCGTCCAGCGGCCCCATCGCTCCATCGACCTGCAACTCGGCCGCGGCGACGCCCTGCGCATAGGCCAGCTCGGCCTCCGAAGGCGTCGCCTCGTACTGGCCGGCGTATTCATCGACGGAGAAGCTGCGCTCGATGGGCCGGCGCACGAACACGCGGCCGTCGCCCTCGACCGGCTGGCGCTCCGCGTGGATGGCGAAGTCCGACGGCGGCTCGAACGGCCGCACACGGGGCGGCTCATAGGCCTCCAGGCTCGACGGGTCCTGAAGCAGCACGAGGGACGACAACACGGCGGCGGCGATCATGGGTCCCAGCCTGCCAAAACAATTCGCCGTCTGGCCAGTCCGTTCGGGCGCGGCGCGAAGGGTCTGGAGGAAATGTGATGTGGCGCGTGTGACGCACGGTCGCTGTTCGGGGCGCCGTTCGTTGACCCGCGCGGGAGCGCTCACTAAAGCCAGTGTGCGCCGCAAACGGCCGTTGAATTTCTTTCTCTTTTTGAGAACGGTTCGCATGAACAAACCCTATTCGTCCGCGGACGCGGCGGAGGACCAGACGGGTCGCTTCGTGGTCCAGCCCAACGGCCGGGTCCGGCCCCTGTCGCCGCATCTGCAGGTCTGGCGCTGGCACGTGACCATGCTGGCGTCGATCCTGACCCGGATGACCGGCGGCGCGCTCTATGCCGGCGCTCTTCTGGTGGCGGCGTGGCTTCTGGCGCTGGCGTTCGGGCCCGAGGCCTATGCGAGCTTCGCAGGCGTGGCGGCCTCGCCGATCGGACTTCTGGTTTGGGTCGGCCTCAGCTTCTCCCTATTCTACCACCTGGCGGCGGGAGTTCGGCACCTGATCTGGGACGCGGGCGCCGCCTTGACGCCCAAGGCCGCGACCTCGCTGGCCTGGTGGTCCATCGGCTTCGGCGTGGTCGCCACCGTCGCGTTCTGGGCCGCTCTCTTCGCGACCGGGAGGGCTGCGCTGTGAGCCGTCATCCGAAGGCCTTTAGAAACCACGTCAAGGTCTCCGAGCGCGAGGGCGCCGGAGAGTGGACGGCCGAACGCCTGTCCTCGCTGGTCCTCGTTCCCCTGTCGCTGTGGGGCGTCTGGGGCGCCTTCGAGCTCGCCGGCGGCGGCTATGAGGGTGCGCTGGAGTGGCTGGCCCAGCCGGTCAATGCGACCCTGCTGGCCCTGACGCTGCTGGTCAGCTTCTGGCACATGAACATGGGCTTCAAGGTCATCGTGGAGGACTACATCCACCGCGACGGGACCAAGGGGCTGCTGCTCGGCCTGTCGGCGCTCGTGTGCCTGGCGCTGTCGGCGGCGAGCGTCTTCTTCATCGTGCGGCTGGCGCTGGGCTCGGCGCCGCTGCCGGCCGGCTTCGGAGTCTGAACCTAAAGATGGCTTCCTACGAATTCGTCGATCACGCCTATGACGTCGTGGTGGTGGGCGCCGGGGGCTCGGGCCTGCGTGCGGCGCTCGGCGCGGCCCAGCAGGGGCTGAAGGTCGCCTGCGTCACCAAGGTGTTCCCGACCCGCAGCCATACGGTCGCCGCCCAGGGCGGCATCTCCGCCTCGCTCGGCAACATGGGCGAGGACAAGTGGCAGTGGCACATGTACGACACCGTCAAGGGGTCGGACTGGCTCGGCGACCAGGACGCCATCGAGTATCTGGTGCGCGAGGCGCCCAAGGCCGTCTATGAGCTGGAGCACTGGGGCGTGCCCTTCAGCCGGACCGAGGACGGCAAGATCTATCAGCGCGCCTTCGGCGGCATGACCAGGAACTTCGGCGAGGGCCCGGTGCAGCGCACCTGCGCCGCGGCCGACCGGACCGGCCACGCCATTCTGCACACCCTGTACGGCCAGTCGGTGCGTCAGGAGGTGAAGTTCTTCATCGAGTTCTTCGCGCTCGATCTGATCATGCAGGACGGCGCCTGCACGGGCGTCACCGCCTGGAAGCTGGACGACGGCACGCTGCACCGCTTCCGCGCCAAGCTGGTGATCCTGGCCACGGGCGGCTACGGCCGCGCCTACTTCTCGGCCACCTCGGCGCACACCTGCACCGGTGACGGGAACGCCATGGTGCTGCGCGCAGGCCTGCCGCTGCAGGACATGGAGTTCGTGCAGTTCCACCCGACCGGCATCTACGGCGCCGGCTGCCTGATCACCGAGGGCGCGCGCGGCGAGGGCGGTTATCTGACCAACTCCGAAGGGGAGCGCTTCATGGAGCGCTACGCCCCCAACGCCAAGGATCTGGCCAGCCGCGACGTGGTCAGCCGCTCCATGACCATCGAGATCCGCGAGGGACGCGGCGTCGGCCCGAACAAGGACCACATCTTCCTGCACCTGGATCACCTCGACCCGAAGGTGCTGCACGAGCGCCTGCCCGGCATCTCGGAGAGCGCCAAGATCTTCGCGGGCGTCGACGTCACCAAGGCGCCCATCCCGGTCCTGCCGACCGTCCATTACAACATGGGCGGCATCCCCACGAACTATCACGGCGAGGTGCTGACCAAGCGCGGCGGCGACCCCGACGCGGTGGTGCCGGGCCTGATGGCGGTGGGGGAGGCGGCCTGCGTGTCGGTGCACGGCGCCAACCGCCTGGGCTCCAACTCGCTGATCGACCTCGTCGTCTTCGGCCGCGCGGCCGGCCTGCGCGCCGGCGAGATCGTCGACAAGGCCTCGGCCGTGCCCGACGCCCCTGCTTCGGCGACCGAAGCCCACCTGTCGCGCCTGGACCGTTTCCGTAACGCCTCGGGCTCGACCCCGACCGCCGAGCTGCGCCTGAAGATGCAGCGCGCCATGCAGGAGGACGCCGCCGTGTTCCGCACCGGCGAGACCCTGGAAAGCGGCGTGCGTCGCCTGAAAGAGGTTCACGCCGGCGGCGCGGACATCAAGACCACCGATCGCGGCCTGATCTGGAACACCGACCTGGTCGAGACGCTGGAGTACGACAACATGATCGGCCAGGCGCTGGTCACCGTCGAAGGGGCGCTGAACCGCAAGGAAAGCCGAGGCGCCCACGCCCGCGAGGACTTCCCTGACCGCGACGACGCGAACTGGATGAAGCATACGCTCGCCTGGTTCGACGACGCGACCGGCCAGACGCGCATCGACGACCGGCCGGTGCACAACTACACCCTGACCGAAGAGATCGAGTACATCGCGCCCAAGGCGCGGGTGTACTGAGGACGGCTTACAGATGGTCCAGCTCACCCTTCCCAAAGGCTCCAAGCCCGCCAGGGGCAAGGTCCACAAGGCCCCCAAGGGCGCCAAGAACGTCAAGACCTACAAGGTCTACCGCTACGACCCCGAGGTCGACGCGGGCCCGCGCTGGGACGTCTATGAGGTCTCGGCCGACGACCACGGGCCGATGCTTCTGGACGCGCTGATCCACATCAAGAACACCATCGACCCGACCCTGGCGTTCCGGCGGTCGTGCCGCGAGGGCATCTGCGGCTCGTGCTCGATGAACATCGACGGGCGCAACACCCTGGCCTGCACCAAGGGCTGGGAAGACTGCGCCTCATCCACCATCGCCATCGCGCCCCTGCCGCACCAGCCGGTGGTCAAGGACTTGGTGACGGATCTCAGCCTGTTCTACGCCCAGTACGACTCCATCCAGCCCTACCTCCAGTCCGACACGCCGGACCCGGAGAAGGAGCGGCTGCAGTCTCCGGCCGACCGCGAGAAGCTGGACGGCCTCTACGAATGCATCCTGTGCGCCTGCTGCTCGACCTCGTGCCCCAGCTACTGGTGGAACCAGACCGAGTACCTGGGCCCGGCGGCGCTGCTGCAGGCCTACCGCTGGATCGCCGACAGCCGCGACGACGCCACGGACAAGCGACTCGACGACCTCGAGGACCCGTTCAAGCTCTACCGTTGCCACACCATCATGAACTGCGCCCAGGTGTGTCCCAAGGGCCTGAACCCGGCCAAGGCCATCGCCGAGACCAAGAAGCTGATGGTCTCGCCGCGCCGCAAGAAGACGCCGGCCGCCGCTTGACCTAGGCGGCCCGTTGATGGCGGCCGGGCGGCGCCACATCGTCCAGCAGTCGACTGAAGCGATCCAGCGCCTCGGCCGTCAGGGTCTCGTCGTAGCGCATCGGTGGGGCCGACATCGGCTCGTCGAAGCTGTGAGTGCCCTCGGCGATCCAGGTCTCCACTTCCGCGCCGCAGCGGCGGACCATGTCGTGCACACGCTCGGCGTTCTGAACCGTGGTCAGGTGATCCCGGCGCGCCACCACCGCCAGGATCCTCGGACAGTGCCGCCAGGGCCGCATGCGGTTGACCGCGACCATGCCGACGTAGGGATAGGCCAGATAGGCGCCCTTCACCCCGACGAGATCGACCGAGCCCGGATCGGACACCCCGAGCGTGCCCGGCCCACGCTCGGCGCTCATCGCCTCCATGATCCCCCAGCCGCCGTGGCTCCAGCCGGCGACGAGCAGGGTGGTGGGATCGACCTCCGGCCGCGCTGACACCCCGGCAATCGCAGCCAGAACGTCGCCCGCCCGCCGATCCCCACGGAACATCAGGCCGGTGCACACGGTGGCCATCGCGAACTCGCGGCTCCAGCCCCGCGGCGCGTAGGAATCGACGATCACCGCGCGCCAGCCCTTCGCCTTCGCGGCCGCCGCGTAACGCGGCAGGTGGGCGCGTATGCCGCCGCAGCCGTGGAACAGCAGCGCCGTGGGCCGAGGCAGATCGTCCTCGGGGCCGATGAAGGTTGCGTGGGGGCTGAGGCGGTCCCAGCGTTGAAGCAGCGTGTCCATGGCGGCGACCTTAGCCCCTCCGGCCGACGGGTGAAGCGCCTTACGGCGGCGGTCCGACCAGCACGTCGCGCTTGCCCGCATGATTGGCGGGGCTGACCACGCCCTCCTGCTCCATCCGCTCGATCAGGGAGGCGGCGCGGTTGTAGCCGATCTGCAGCCGGCGCTGGACGTAGCTGGTCGAGGCCTTTCGATCCCGCGTCACCACCGCCACGGCGCGGTCGTAGAGGTCGTCCGATCCCTCGCCGCCGCCCGAGCCGAAATCGCCCGCCCCGCCGTCCTCGTCGTCGCCACCGTCGGTGATGGCCTCCAGATACTCCGGCTCGCCCTGGGCGCGGAGGTGCTTGCAGACCTCCTCCACCTCCTGGTCGGTGACGAAGGGCCCATGCAAGCGGGTGATGCGCCCGCCGCCGGCCATGTAGAGCATGTCGCCCTGGCCCAAGAGCTGCTCGCCCCCCTGCTCGCCCAGGATGGTGCGGCTGTCGATCTTGGAGGTGACCTGGAAGGAGATCCGGGTCGGGAAGTTCGCCTTGATGGTGCCGGTGATGACGTCGACCGACGGGCGCTGGGTGGCCATGATCAGGTGGATGCCCGCCGCGCGCGCCATCTGGGCCAGGCGCTGGAC
>JBKBUS010000047.1:0-8636 GCA_046290035.1 Brevundimonas sp. | reverse complement strand
TTCAGGACGACGCCCGCTTTCCGTGGCTGATCCTGATCCCGCGCCGGGCGGGGCTGGTGGAGCTGGACGAGCTGTCGCGCGAGGACCGCCTCGCGCTCATGGACGAGATCGTTCGGGCAGGGGAGGTGGTCCGTCGACTCGCCGAGCCGCCGGTCGAGAAACTGAACGTCGCCGCCATCGGCAATGTGACGGCGCAGCTGCACGTGCATGTGGTCGGCCGCCGCCGCGACGACGGCCTGTGGCCCGATCCGGTCTGGGGGCGGGGACCCGCCGTGCCCTACGCCCCTGCCGAACGCGCGCGCCTGCTGGCGTCGATCTAGGGAACGTCGGCGAGGAAGGCGAAAATGGCCGAGCGCGCCTCCGCCTCGTCGAGCATCGGCGCGTGGCCGACGCCGGGAACCTCGACATAGGCCATCTTCGGCGCGGCCTTCCTCATCCGGTCCGCGATGTCGGCGCTCAGCAGGTCCGACGTCTGGCCGCGCACCAGCAGCGTGGGGCGTCCGCGCGCCAGCCGCCGGAAATAGGGCCACAGGTTCGGGACCAGCGCCTTCTTGCCCGCGTTGCGGATCGGCACGGCGATGTCGGGGTCGTAGTCGAGCGCCGGCGTCCCGTCCGGTCCCTCGCGGAACACCCGGCGGGCGAAGGCGGCCCACTGGGCGTCGTCATAATGCGGGAAGGCCACGCCGTTGGTCGATTTCACGTAGGCGGCGGCGGCGGCCCAGTCGGGGGTTTCGACAGGCAGACCCGTATAGGCCGCGATGCGCGCCAGGCCTTCCTTCGCAACCTCGGGCCCGATGTCGTTGAGGATGGCGGCGGCGACGGCGCGCGAGCGGAGCGCGGTCACCGCCATGGTGATGAGCCCGCCCATGGAGGTGCCCAGGAACACCGCCCGGGCGACGCCCAGCTGATCCATCAGCGCGAGCACGTCACGGGCGTAAACCTTCGGCTGATAGGTCATCGGGTCGGGGGCCCGGTCCGACCGGCCGCGCCCGCGCACGTCGACGGAGATCACCCGCCGACCGCTCTGCGCCAGGCGCGGGGCGATGTCCTCGAAGTCGGCGCTGTTCCGGGTCAGGCCGTGGATGGCGATGACCGGCAGGCGCGCCGGTCCGGAACCGGGCGCATGATCCCGGGCGAAGAGCGAGAGCCCATCGGGCGACGTCCAGCGGCGTTCGGCGTAGGTCATGGCCCCACGATAATTCAGCAGCCGGAGAAATTCATCCGCCGCGTCGCCGCTCACGGGGTCTTGCCAAAACCTTCGCAAGCGCGTCACAGTTCGCACCCGCAACATCATGTCGGCTGGAGCGGCCGAGGGGGATTGAGAATGCGGGCGATCGGCGGGCTGCTTCGGGCGGGCGCAACAGGCGTGCTTCTGCTCGCCATGGCGGGGGGCGCTCATGCTGCGGCGCCGGAGGGGCCCGCGCTGCTCGCGCACCAGGCGGCGCTGGAGCTGGACGGGGCGGCTTCGGCCTGGATCCTGACCTCGACCGCGCTGGTTCTCCTGATGACCGTGCCGGGGCTGGCGCTGTTCTACGGCGGCATGGTGCGCAAGAAGAACGTGCTCGCGACGGTCGGCCAGGCCTTCGCCGCGGCGCTCCTGGTGACGCTTCTCTGGTTCGTGGCGGGCTATTCATTGGCCTTCGGGACTAACGCCAATGAGGGGCTCAACGCCTATATCGGCTCGCTAGACGCCGTGTTTCTGAACGGGGTTGGGACCAACACGGCCTGGGCGGGGGCGGCGGGCCTGCCCGAGACCCTGTGGGTCGCCTATCAGCTGACTTTCGCCATCATCACCCCGGCCCTGATCGCCGGGGCCTTCGCAGAGCGCATCAAGTTCTCGGGCTTCCTGCTGTTCATCGGCCTGTGGCACCTGATCGTCTACGTCCCGGTCTGCCACTGGGTGTGGTCGGGCGGATTCCTGGGCGGCATGGGCGTGCTGGACTTCGCCGGAGGGGCGGTGGTGCACGTCAACTCCGGCGTCGCCGGGCTGGTCGCGGCCCTGTTCCTGGGCAAGCGGGTGGGCCTGGGCCGGGACAACATGGCGCCGCACAACCTGACCCTTACGGTGATCGGCGCGTCCTTGCTTTGGGTCGGCTGGATCGGCTTCAACGCCGGCTCGGCTTGGGCCCCGGACGCCATCGCGGCGCAGGCGCTGCTCGGCACCATCGTCGCCACCGCGGCGGCCGGCGCGGCCTGGGCGGTCGCCGAGTGGATCGAGCGCAGGAAGCCGACCGTGCTGGGCATGACCTCGGGGGCGATCGCCGGTCTTGTCGCGATCACGCCGGGCGCGGGCTTCGTCAACAGCCAGGGCGCCTTCTTCATCGGGATCGCCGGGGGTCTGGTCTGCTGGTTCGCCGTGGTCTGGATCAAGAAGTGGCTGCGCTACGACGACTCCCTGGACGCGTTCGGCGTGCACGGCGTCGGCGGCCTGGTCGGCGCGCTGCTGACCGGCGTCTTCGCCGATGCGACCGTCAATGCGTTGGGCGAGGGGGCGAACGTCTGGACCCAGTTCGTCGGGCTGCTGGCCGTGATCGGCTGGTCGGCCGTGGCCACCTTCGCGATTCTGTGGGTTTGCAAGCTGACGACGGGCCTGCGCGTCTCCGAGGAAGAGGAGCGTCAGGGCCTCGATCTGACCCAGCACGGCGAGGCGGTGCACGACACCTGAGCGGTCTCCTCCCCGCCTGGGGGAGGAGACTATCCGCCCAGAAGGTCGCGTACGAACACGTCCAGGTTCGGGCCGTCGAACAGGAAGCCCGGAATTCCCGCGCGGCGGGCGGCCTCCATATCGCTCTCCCGGTCGCCGATCAGGAACGAGCGCTTCAGGTCGATGTCGTGTTCGGCCGCGGCTCTCAGGATCATGCCGGGATTGGGCTTCCGGTCCGGATGGTCCGGGTGCTGATAGGCCGGGTCGCGCGCCGACGCGTGGAAGGGGCAGGCGTAAACCGCCGAAATCCGGCCGCCCTTGGCCGCCAGCGCGCGCACCATCATGCCATTGAAGGCGTGCATCCGCTCTTCGGTGAACATCCCGCGCGCGACGCCCGACTGGTTGGTGACCACCACGGCCATGAAGCCCGCGCGGTTCAGCCGGCTCACCGCCTCGGCCGCGCCTGGGACGAATACCAGATGCTCGTCCAGGTGCGGATAGCCGCTGTCTTCGATCAGCACCCCGTCCCGGTCCAGGAACACCGCCGGATGCCGGCCCGTCTCCGTCTCGTTCACGCCACGCTCCCCTGACGAAAGCGGGGTTAAGGGGCGATCGGCTTCGTTGCAACTCGCAACGCGATGTGACGCGCGCGGTTTAGCCAGGGCGGCGGCGATTTGCTAGAGCCGCGCAACTTCAGGGCCGTTCAGGCCCGCTTCGCGGATCGCCCCATGTCGACGCCCATGCTGCCCTTCATCGATCTGCAGGCCCAGCGCCGTCGCCTGGGCGGCGCGATCGAGGCCGCCGTCATGGCCGCGGTCGAGGGCGGCGCCTGGGTCATGGGCCCGCAGGTTCGCCAGTTCGAGGAGACGTTGGCCGAGTTCGGCCGGGCGAAGCACGCGCTGGGATGCGCCAACGGCACCGACGCCCTGATCCTGCCGCTGATCGCCTGGGGCATCCGGACCGGCGACGCGGTCTTCTGCCCCAGCTTCACCTTCACCGCGACGGCCGAGATCGTGCCCTGGCTGGGCGCCTCGCCGGTGTTCGTGGATGTGGATGCGCGGACCTACAACATGGACTCGGCCCGGCTCGAGGCCGCCATCGAGGCGGTGAAGGCCGAAGGCAGGCTGACGCCGAAGGTCGTCATCGCGGTCGATCTGTTCGGCCAGCCCGCGGACTATCCCGCGATCCGCGCCGTCTGCGACCGGCACGGGCTCAAGCTGATCGCGGATTCGGCGCAAGGGTTCGGATGTACGCTAAACGGCGAGCACCCGATCAAGTGGGCCGACGTGACCACCACCAGCTTCTTCCCGGCCAAGCCGCTGGGCTGCTACGGCGACGGCGGCGCGGTGCTGACCGACGACGAGGACCTGGCCCAGGAAATGGATTCCCTGCGGGTGCACGGGAAGGTCGTGCCCAAGGACCTGAAGGACGGCCAGAGCTTCGACCACGATCCGAAATACCTGGCCATGCGCATCGGCATGAACAGCCGGCTGGACACGATCCAGGCCGCCGTCCTGATGGAAAAGCTGAAGGTCTTCGGCGACGAGATCGAATGGCGCAACCGCATCGCCGCCCGCTACAACGAGCGCCTGGCGCCCCACGTGGCCGCCGTGCCGCATGTGATCGAGGGCGGGGTCTCCAACTGGGCCCAGTACACGATCGAGCACGAGAACCGCGACGGCCTGGCGGCCCACCTGCGCGGGTTGGGCGTGCCCAGCGCGGTCTACTATCCGGTGCCGATGCACATGCAGCCCGCCTACCAGCGCTTCCCGCAAGGGGCGGGCGGTCTGCCGGTGACCGAGCGGATCAGGGATCGGGTGATCAGCCTGCCGATGCACGCGGACCTGGACGAGGCGACCCAGGACCGGATCGTGGACGCCGTGGCGAGTTTCGAGGGCTGAGCTGATGACCTTGTCGCAACCGCTTCTGAAGGTCGGGGTCGCCGGCGTGGGCGTCATGGGGCGCAACCACGCCCGGGTGCTGGCGGAGCTCCGGGACGTGGATCTGACGACCGTTCTGGACGCCGATCCGGTGGTGTCCGAAGGCGTGGCGGGGCTTTACGGCGCGAAGGGCGTGTCCGAGGCGCAGGCGTTCGTCGAGGCGGGGCTGGACGCCGCGATCATCGCCACGCCGAACCGGACGCATGCGGACCTCGCCGTGGCGCTGCTCGAGCGCGGAACCCATGTCCTGGTCGAAAAGCCGATCGCCGCGACCCTCGAGGACGCCCGCCGCATCATCGACGCCGCCAAGGCCAACGACCGGGTGCTGATGGTCGGTCAGGTGGAGCGCTTCAACCCGGCCATCGAGACGGTCAAGCGCGCCATCGCCGACGAGAAGGTGATCTCGATCCAGGTGACCCGCGTCGGCCCCTTCCCGCCGCGCATGGGCGAGGTGGGCGTGGTCATCGACCTGGCGGTGCACGACATCGACATCATCCGCCACCTGACCGGCTCGGAGATTGTGGAGGTCCAGCCGCAGCTGGCCCGCACCCGCGCCGAACGCGAGGACACGGCGCTGCTGCAGTTCCGCACCGAGAGCGGGGTGATCGCCCACATCACCACCAACTGGGTCACCCCCTACAAGACCCGCACCCTGCAGGTGGCCACCGAGGGCAAGTTCGTGGTCGCCGACCTGATCACCCGTCAGGTCACCGAGTACTTCGGCCAGCAGGCGGACGGCAGCTATCAGACCCGCGCTCTGAACAGCTGGCCCGCCGAACCGCTGAGGAAGGAGCTGGAGGCGTTCGTCCACGCCATCCGCACCGGCGAGACGCCGGCCGTCACCGGGGAGGACGGGCTGAAGAACCTCGAGGTCGCGCTGCGCTGCCTGGGGGAGTGACGGCTACTGCGCCGTCATCCCGCCGTCGATCTTGAACTCCGACCCGGTCACGAACTTGGACTCGTCCGACGCGAGGTAGAGCACGCAGTAGGCGACGTCGTCCGGCTCGCCGATCCGCTTCAGGGGAATGCCCCGCGCCAGCTTCTGGTGCGCCGCGTCTTCGTCGCCTCCGGCCATCGCGACGAAGGGGTCCAGGATCGGCGTCTTGATGAACACGGGATGGACCGAGTTCGCGCGAACGTTCCAGCCCGCCTTGGCGCATTCCAGAGCGATCGTCTTCGTGTAGAGCCAGACCGCCGCCTTGGTGGCGTTGTAGGCCCCCATGCCCGGGCCAGCCGCAAGCCCCGCGATCGAGGAGATGTTGACGATCGAACCGGCCCCTGAGGCCCGCAGGTGCGGCATGGCGTGCTTGCAGCCCAGCATCACGGATTCCTGGTTGACCGCCTGGACCTTTCGCCAGTTCTCCAGCGTGTCCTCCTCGACGAACACCAGCCGCCCGCCGATGCCGGCGTTGTTCACCAGGACCGACAGCCCGCCCATGTCCTTCGCGGCGGCGGCCACCACCTCGACCCACTGATCCTCGTCGGTGACGTCGTGGCGGTAGGCGAAGGCACGGCCGGGATGTTCGGCGTTGATGGCGTCGGCCAGCGCCTTGGCCCCGTCCATATCCAGATCGGTGATCGCGACCTTGGCCCCCTCGCGCGCCAGCATCCAGGCCATCGCCTGGCCTAGGCCGCCGGCGGCTCCGGTGATCAGGGCCCGCTTGCCCGCGACGCGTCCGCTCATGCTCCGGCTCCCATCTCCTCGGCCGCCCGGTCGATGAACCGCGCCAGTTCGACGTCCTTCCCCGTCACGCCCCCGGCGTCGTGGGTCGTCAGCAGGACCTCGACGCGATTGTAGACATTGGACCATTCCGGGTGGTGATCCATCTTCTCGGCGACTAGCGCCACCCGCGCCATGAAGCCGAACGCCGCGTTGAAGTCGGCGAAGCGCAGCGACCGGGCGATGGCCGGGCGCGGATCGTCGGCCGGGCGCCAGCCGGTCAGACCTTCCAGGGCGGCTTGAGGATCTATGGTTTCGGCCATGGCGTGTCCTTTGACGGGGTCGTGCTGGGCGTATCGCGCGACACCCCGCCCCGCAAGGCTGAGGTCCCGCTTGGGAACGCCAAGCTCGAGCGTTGCGTTTACAAGCGTCGCCGTTCAGCGGCGCAAGGAATGACGGAGGTCGCGATGCAGAATCTGTGGCTGGCCCAGTTGCCCTCGGCCGATCGGGCGCGGGTGGAGCGCGTCACCGAGGTGCGGCCCTTCTCGAAGGGCGATATCCTCTATGAAGCCGGCGAGGCTCCCGAATCCGTCTGGTTCCCGACTCAAGGCGTCATCGGCCTCGCGACCGTCCTGGACGCCGACCGGTCGGTGGACAGCGCCGTGATCGGCCCCGAGGGGCTGGTGGGCGTGACGTGCGGCCCGATGAACGCGCGCGCCGTGAGCCGCGCCGTCGCGCGGTCCGAGGGCGCCGCGCTGTGCGTGGCGGCCGATCGCTTCGCCGAAATGCTTGAGGCGAGCGCGCCGCTGCGCGAGGCGCTGTCGCGCTTCACCGAGGGCCTGTTCGCGCAGGTGCAGCAGACCGCCGCCTGCAACGCCCAGCACGCGCTGGAGGCGCGTTTCGCCCGGCGGCTGCTGGAGCTTCAGGACCGGCTGGATGAGGACCGGTTGGAGATCACCCAGTTCGACGTCGCGGCCATGCTGGGCGTGCGGCGCGCGACGGTCAGCGAGGTGAGCGCCCTGGTGGAGGGGCGCGGCCTGATCCGGCGCGGTCGCGGCTGGATGCGGATCACGGACCGCAAGGGGCTGGAGGGCCTGACCTGCAGCTGTTACGGGGCCCTGCGCAGGGTCGGTGAGGACCTCGGGGTCGCCGCCTGAACCCGCCTTGCGGCCGATCGCCCGGTGACGCGGGCCCCGCGAGCCGCTAGACCGCGCGCATGACCGAGGCGACCGCACCTAAGACCTCCTCTTTCGGCTTCCGCGACGTGGAGACCGGCGAGAAGGTGCGGCTGGTGCGCGGCGTCTTCGACCGGGTCGCGTCACGCTACGACCTGATGAACGACCTCATGAGCGGGGGCGTGCACCGGCTGTGGAAGGACGCCGCCGCCGCCAAGCTGAACCCGCGCCCCGGCGAGACCATTCTGGACGTCGCCGGCGGCACCGGCGACATGGCCCGGCGCTACGCCCGCATGGCGCGCCGCGCCCAGGAGCGGATGGGCGGGACCGACGCCCGGGTCATCGTGCTGGACTACAACGCCGAGATGATCGCCGCCGGCGTGGAGAAGGGCGGCGAGCCGGAGATGGTCTGGACGGTGGGCGACGCCATGGCCCTGCCGCTGCCCGACGCCTCTGTCGATGCCTATTCGATCAGCTTCGGCATCCGCAACGTCGCCGACGTGCAGGCGGCCTTGTATGAAGCGCGCCGCGTGCTGAAGCCGGGCGGCCGGTTCCTGTGCCTGGAGTTCTCGCGCCCCGTCGCCGCCCCGATCCGCGCGGCCTATGACGCCTGGTCGTTCCGGGCGATCCCGCGGATCGGCGAGTGGGTGGCCAAGGACCGCGACAGCTATCAGTACCTGGTGGAATCGATCCGCCGGTTCCCGGACCAGGCGACGTTCAAGGGCATGATCGAGATCGCCGGCTTCCGCAACGTGACGGTGACGAACCTCACCGGCGGGGTGGCGGCGCTGCATCACGGGTGGGCGATCTGATCCCGTCCCGCTTCCGCGTCGGCCCGCCCGAGACGCCCCGGCCGAGGCCGGTGCGCGATCCGGTCGGCGCGTCCCTCAGGCTGATGGGCTGGGCGTGGGTCCTCCTGCGTTACGACGCGCTGCTGCCCCGTGAGCTCGAGCCGTGGCTGCCGGGCTGGGTCAGGATGATCGCCCGCCTGCTGCGGCTGCCGTCCGGCCGGCTGGGCCGCGAGGGACGTCCCGGCGAACGCGTCGGGCGGGCCTTCGAACAGCGTGGCCCGGTCGCCGTGAAGCTGGGCCAGGTGCTGGCCACCCGCGCGGACATCTTCGGGCTCCAGTTCGCCCGCGACCTCGGCCGGCTGAAGGACAAGCTGCCGCCGTTCCCCACGGCTCTGGCGAAGGCGGAATTCGAGCGCTCCGTGGGCC
>JBKBUS010000402.1:0-1964 GCA_046290035.1 Brevundimonas sp. | reverse complement strand
CCCTTCGCGGCGGGGTGTCGGGCCATGCTTGACCTGCACCGCCGCGACCTGCCTCGCGCGCCGCGCCCCAGCGGCGACGGCCAGTGGTCCATGGGCCTGCTGCTCGCTGCGCTGGCCGCCATCCTGTGGTTCGTCAGCCTGATCCGGAGCCTGCCGTGAGCGAGATTGTCGACGCCTTCGTCAACGACGTGACCCGCGCCATCCGCCGCTCGATCTATCAGCGGCTGAAGGAACGCGGCTTCTCGCAGGACGAGCTCACGGCCGTCGTCTCCACGGCGACCCGGGCGGCCCTCCAGCGCGCCGGCGTCCGGGACCTCGCCGCGCTCGCCTCCGCCGGGGCCCAGGTGGCGGCCACCTATGAGGCGGCGTTGCCCCCGGGCGATCCCCTACCGCCTTCACTCGAGAGCTGGAAGGTGACGCGCGACAGCTCACCGGAGCGGATCCGGCCGCTTCTCGAAATCTCCTGACGGCGATACCGTCGCCGCGCATCCCGAGGGCGTCATGAGCACGCGTCGAACCGCCTCCGCGAAACCGTCCCGCCGCCAGCGCGCGCACGGCGTCCTGCCCGCCGGCTTCGTCTGGCGCGACGGTCGCCCGCGCTGGCTGCCGTCGCCCACCCGTCGTCGCCAGGGCTGGAAGCCGGTCGACCTGGCGGTGATCGAACGGGGCGCGAAGGTCTGGATGGGGCGGGGCGACGCCATCACCCGGTGTGAGGCGATCAACGCCGCCGTGGCCGCATGGACCGACCGGGCCCAGCCCGTGCCCGCCGACATGGCCGACTTCGCCCCGCCCGGTTCGGTGGACGGCTCGGCCAGAACCCCGGCGCAGAAGCTCAGCGCCCGAGCGATCGGCGCCCTGGTCGACGACTGGCTGGCCTCGCCCCGCTTCACCCTGCCGCGCGGGCAGGGGGGGCTAAGCCCCACCACGGCCGCCGACTACCGCTCCAAGATCAACGTGCTCCTGATCGCCCTGGTCCAGAGCGACGACCCGGTCAAGGTGGCGAAGCTGCGCGCCGAGCCCATCGACGCCCTGGCCGCGCCGGAGGAGGAGGGCGATCCCTTCCTGCTGGACGACGCCTATCAGTGGCTCCTGGCGAACCGGGGCCATCCCATGGCCTATGGCGTGATGCAGGTCGCCTCGGTCTTCTTCACCTGGTGCTGGCGGAAGAAGCGGATCAAGTCCCTCTCGGCCAACCCCGTCGACCTGGTCGACCGCACGCCGCCCGCGGGCAAGGTGCGCGTGGGCACGCAGGATGAGATCGCGGCCCTGCTCACGGCCTCGGCGGACCTGAAGCTGCACTCGATCGGCGACGCCATCCTGCTGGCGCTCGACCTGGGCTGGTCGCTGCAGGACCTGCTGGGGCTTGACTGGCGCCGGGTTCAGCGCCGCCCGGATCCGGCGACGGGCGCCGACGGCTGGGTCATCACCCGCGTGTCGCGGGGGAAGACCGCCATCGCCTCCTCCGACATTCCCCTGATGGCCGTGGGCCGCGCCTGCGTCGAGCGCATCATCGCCCGCAACGCCGCCGCCGGCGTCACGCCCACGCACCTCATCGTGCGCGAGGCGTCTCAGCGCAACCGCTCCGGCCTGTGGACGCGCCGGGCCTTCAACGACGCCTGGAACCAGGTGCGCGCCAAGGCCGCCCAGGCCTGCCCCTCCCTCCTGACAGGCGACGGGGTCCAGGGCTCTGAACACGACGGCGCGTTCAACTTCATGGACCTGCGCGACACCTTCATCACGCTCGCCCACGACGCCGGTCTGGACGTCGCCGAAGTCTGCAAGCGCAGCCTGCACGCGGACCACGCCTACGTCCTGAACCTTTGGAAGAAGCACTACGGCTCCGGCGGCCGCCGCGTCGGCCTCTCGGGGGCGCGCAAGATGGGCGCGCTGCTCAGCGAGGACGGCTGGCTGGATCGCATCGCCAAGGTCGTGTGACTTCACCCGCCGCCGCGCGCCTCCGGGCG
>JBKBUS010000046.1:0-8674 GCA_046290035.1 Brevundimonas sp. | reverse complement strand
ACTCCTCCGTCTGGGCGTTGAAGCCGAAGTTGGCGTCGGCGTTCTCGAGCACCTTGCCCACGACGATCGAGCCCTCGACCCCGGCGTTCTCCGAGATCTGACGGATCGGCGCCTGCAGGGCGCGGCGGATGATGGCGATGCCGGCGTTCTGGTCGGCGTTGACGCCGGTCAGGCCGTCCAGCGCCTTGGACGCCTTCAGCAGCGCGATGCCGCCGCCCGGGACGATGCCTTCCTCGACCGCCGCGCGGGTGGCGTTCAGGGCGTCGTCGACGCGGTCCTTCTTCTCCTTCACCTCGACCTCGGTCGAGCCGCCGACGCGGATCACCGCGACGCCGCCCGCGAGCTTGGCCAGACGCTCCTGCAGCTTCTCGCGGTCGTAGTCCGAGGTGGTGTCCTCGATCTGCTTCTTGATCTGGGCGATGCGGCCTTCGATGGCGTCCTTCTCACCGACGCCGTCCACGATGGTGGTGTCGTCCTTGGTGATGGTGACCTTCTTGGCGCGGCCCAGCATGTCGAGGGTGACGTTCTCGAGCTTGATGCCGAGGTCCTCGGAGATGACCTGGCCGCCGGTCAGGACCGCGATGTCCTCCAGCATGGCCTTGCGGCGGTCGCCGAAGCCCGGAGCCTTGACCGCCGCGACGCGCAGGCCGCCGCGCAGCTTGTTGACCACCAGGGTGGCCAGGGCCTCGCCCTCGATGTCCTCGGCGATGATCAGCAGCGGACGGCCCGACTGCACCACGGCTTCCAGGATCGGCAGCATGGTCTGCAGCGACGACAGCTTCTTCTCGTGCAGCAGGATCAGCGGCTCGTCGAGCTCGGCCTGCATCTTGTCGGCGTTGGTGATGAAGTAGGGCGACAGGTAGCCGCGGTCGAACTGCATGCCTTCGACGACGTCCAGTTCGGTCTCGGCGGTCTTGGCCTCCTCGACGGTGATGACGCCCTCGTTGCCGACCTTCTCCATGGCCTTGGCGATCATCTCGCCGACCTCGGTGTCGCCGTTGGCCGAGATGGTGCCGACCTGAGCGATCTCGGAGTTGGCCGAGACCTTCTTGGAGTTGGCCTTGATCTCCTCGATCACCACGGTCACGGCCTTGTCGACGCCGCGCTTCAGGTCCATCGGGTTCATGCCCGCGGCCACGGCCTTCAGGCCTTCCTGGACGATCGACTGGGCGAGCACGGTCGCGGTGGTGGTGCCGTCGCCGGCCTTGTCATTGGTCTTGGACGCCACCTCGCGGATCATCTGGGCGCCCATGTTCTCGAAGGCGTCCTCCAGTTCGATCTCCTTGGCGACCGAGACGCCGTCCTTGGTCGAGCGCGGGGCGCCGAAGGACTTCTGGATGACGACGTTGCGGCCCTTGGGGCCCAGGGTGACCTTCACCGCGTTGGCGAGGACGTTGACGCCGCGCAGCATCTTGTCGCGCGCGTCGGTGTTGAAGTTGACGACCTTGGCGGCCATGTCAGCTCTCTCCTAAATGCTTGTGAAAACGAAGGAAGTCAGCGGCCGATCAGGCCAGGACGCCCAGAACGTCCGATTCCTTCATGATGATCAGGTCTTCACCGTCGATCTTGACCTCGGTGCCCGACCACTTGCCGAACAGGATGCGGTCGCCGGCCTTCAGCTCCAGCGGGTTGACCTTGCCGGAGTCGTCACGCGCGCCGGGGCCGACGGAGACGACTTCGCCTTCCTGCGGCTTCTCCTTGGCGGTGTCGGGGATGATGATCCCGCCCTTGGTCTTGGATTCCTCTTCCACGCGCTTCACCAGCACGCGGTCTCCGAGAGGACGAAACGCCATCTGTGGTTCTCCCATTGGGGTCAGTCATTGAGGCCCTCCCGAGCGGGCTTAGCAGCCGCCCCCCGAGAGTGCTAACGGCCGGGCAGATAGGAGCCTGTCTCCGGGCCGTCAAGCGCCGCCGCGCCGGGAACATGAACCCGAGATGAACCGCCGCCGCCGGCCGTGTTCAGGACGCCTCGTCTAGACTCGGCCAAAGACTCGAGAGGAGACCGCCATGACCAAGACGAACCTGTCCGCCCGGCTGGCGCTCGCCGGCGTCGCCGCCGTCGCGGTATTCGCCGCCACCCCCGCGGCGGCGCAGTACTACGATCGTTACGATCGTTACGACCGCTATGATCGCGATGACGACGACGGCGAGGATGTCCTCGTGGGCGCGGCCGTCGGCGCAATTGCGGGCGCCATCATCGGCCAGGGCGACGGACGCTACGTGGCCGGCGGCGC
Organism: Brevundimonas sp.; assembly: GCA_046290035.1. Taxonomy (GTDB): domain Bacteria; phylum Pseudomonadota; class Alphaproteobacteria; order Caulobacterales; family Caulobacteraceae; genus Brevundimonas. The sequence goes on along the minus strand of JBKBUS010000046.1, from coordinate 6,440 downwards.
GCTGGCCGGCGCGGCCATCGGCGCGGCGTCGAACGACGACGACCGCCGCTACCACAGCCGCTACGGCTACAGCTACGGCTACAGCTACGGCTACGACAACTATCGCCGGGGCGACTGCGGCTACTGGCGCGACGGCCGCTGCTGGCGCAACCAGGGACACTGGGAGCGTGAGCACGGCATCAACAGCCGCGACGGCTACGACCGGTGGGAGCGCCGCCAGTACCGTCGCAGCGACCGCTGGGAACGCCGCGACTACCGCCACGATCGCCGCTGGTGACACCCCGTCATTCCTCCCCCACACGCTCCGCTATGGGGGAGGAATGACGATCTGGTTCTGGATCAACCGGATCAGGCTGCCGTCGAGGTCGACCATGTAGCCGATGCGAAGGCCGGAGGGTTCGACCTTCGGCGGATGAAGGCGCGGCCAGCCCCGGGTCGTTTCCGGCAAGCCAGCGGCGCGACAGTCGCCGTAGAGCGCCTCCAGATCGTCGACCCTGAGGCAGCACGAGAAGCTGCTCTGCGCCGGATCCAGGTCCGGATAGGGGAAGAACTCCAGCTTGAGGCCGCCGCGCTCCAGGATCAGCCAGCCCGGGCCGCGATAGGCCGGCGCGAAGCCGATCGCTCCATAGAAGCGCTGGGTCGCCTCCGGATCGCGCATCGGCAGGTTCGGCGTCGCGTGATCGGCCATGGCGGGCGTCCTAGATGAGCCGGTTGAGCAGGTCGGCGGTGGACGGGTCGAGCGCCGGCGAGGGCGCGCCCGCCGCGACGTCCTTCAGGATCGCCTTGGCCAGCACCTTGCCCAGCTCCACGCCCCACTGGTCGAAGCTGTTGATGTCCCAGATCACGCCTTCGACGAAGGTCTTGTGCTCATAGAGCGCGATCAGGGCGCCGAGAGTCTCCGGCGTCACCGCGTCCATCAGGATCGTCGTCGAGGGCCGGTCGCCGAGGAAGGTCTTGTGCGGAGCCAGCCGGTCGGCTTCGGCCTCCGGCGCCCCCGATGCGATGAGTTCGGCGCGGGCGTCGGCCTCGCTCTTGCCGATCATCAGGGCCTGGGCCTGGGCCAACGCATTGGCCCACAGGGGCGCCTCGGTGTCCTGCCGATGCGTTCGCCGCGCAACGACGAACTCGGCCGGGACCACCATCGGCCCCTGGTGGATCTGCTGGAAGAAGGCGTGCTGGCCGTTGGTGCCGGGCTCGCCGAACACGACGGGACAGGTCTGGCGCGGGACGACCTCGCCGTCGCGGGTCACCCGCTTTCCGTTCGACTCCATCTCCAGCTGCTGCAGGAAGGCGGGTAGCCGACGCAGGCCGTGGGCGTAGGGCGCGACCGTGCGCGCGGGCCGGTCCAGCGCGTCGACGTTGACGATCTGCGCCAGCGCCGTCAGCACCGGCGCATTGCGCTCCAGCGGCGCCTCGACGAAGTGCCGGTCCATCGCCTCGGCGCCCTTCAGGAAGCGGTCGAACGCGTCGGGCCCGAGGCCGATGACGCAGCTCAAGGACACCGCGGACCAAAGCGAGTAGCGTCCGCCGACCCAGTCCCGGAAAGCGAAGGTGCGGCCGCAGCCGAAGCTCTCCGCCCGCTCCGGGGCCGCGGTCACGCCGATGAAGTGCTTGTCGCGTCCGGCCTCGGGCAGCGACGCCGCCAACCAGGCCTTGGCGATCTCGGCGTTGGCCAGGGTCTCCTGGGTGGTGAAGGTCTTGGACACGACGATCACCAGCGTCGTCTCGGGATCCAGCCCCGTCAGGGCCTCGGCCATCTCCCGCGGGTCGATGTTGGCGACGAAGCGGACGTCGATTTCCGGCTCGAGCGGCCGCAGCGCGTCCCACACCAGCCGAGGTCCCAGGTCCGACCCGCCGATGCCGACGTGGACCACGGCCGTGAAGGCCTTGCCGGTGGCGCCCGTCTCCGCCCCGCCGCGGACTGCGCGGGCGTAGTCGGCCATGGCGGCGCGGGTCGCCTCGACCTCGGCCGAAACCGGCTCGCCCAACGCCTTGAAGCGCGCGCCGTCGGGCGCGCGCAAGGCCGGATGGAGCACCGCCCGCCACTCGGTCAGGTTCACCGCCTCGCCGCCGAACAGCCGCGCGCGGCCGCCTTCCACGTCCATGGCCCGGGCCAGGTCCAGCGCCGCGGCCAAGGTTGCCCGATCCCAGCTCTGCTTGGACAGGTCCAGGTGCAGCCCCGCCGCCTCCAGCGTCAGGCGGGACAGCCGGTCGGGCTCCGCCTCGAACAGCCGGGCGATGGGCGTTTGAACCGCGCGCGCGGCCGTCTCGGTCAGCCGCGTCCAGGCGGCGTCGGCGTCAGGTCGCATGGGAGAGCTCCGGCACAGAAGGTCAACGGCTCGTTTACGGGCTGGGCGTAAGCCGGTTCAACGACGATTCGTTTCCGTCGCCATCAAACATGGAGTCCGCCATGTCCTGCGGCGCCGTCCTCGCCATCGCGCTCCTGACCGCCGATCCCGCCGTCGCGGCGTCGCTGGCCGCGCCCGTCGCCACGCCGGACGCGCCGGTCGCCGTGGCGGACGAGCCGCTGTTCCGGGACATCGTCGCGCGGGCCGGCGGGCTGAAGGCGCGGGTCGAGGCCTGGACCGCCGACGGCGCGGCCCTGGCGGCCGACTTCCCGGCCGGTTCCGAGTTCCAGGCCTTCAAGGCGGACACGGCCGAGCTGGCCCGGCTCGACATGCAGGCGCATCTGGTTCTCGCCGAGCGGGACATCGACGGCGACCTGAAGTGCATACTGCGCGGCATCTCCGAGGACCTGCCGGTCCGCATCGCCGCGGTGGAGGCCTCGCAGGGCCCGGAACGGACGGTCGCCCTGTCGGAGCTGATCCACCTGCTGGACGACAATGTCGCGGTCATCACGACCCCGCCGCCGGCGTCCTGAGCGCAAAGAAAAGGGCCTCCCGCGATGCGGAAGGCCCTGATCTTCGGTTGGGATGCGACGCCCTACATCGGCCGACGCGGCACCCGACCCGACAGGTTCTGGATCACCTCGCGCGCGTCGAAGGCGTTCGGGTCGCCCGCCGGCTTCGGACCCCGACCCATGATGATCTCGGCCGCCGCCTCGTAGCGATCGATCTGGCGGTAGTCGATGTCCGGGCCCCAGGGATCGAACGGGCGCCAGTAGCCGCGATGGTAGTAGCGCCAGAAGGGCGACCAGTAGGGGCTGTAGCGGTCATAGGCGAACGGGTCGGGCCGGCCGACCAGACGGGTGTCGCGGTCGGTGGCGCGGTTCACGGTGGCGAACCAGTCGTAGCCGTCGCCGACGGTCAGCTCGGCGGCGCGGAGCAACAGCCCCATCTCCACCTGCTCGCGCGAGGTGACGGAGTTGCCGGCGAAGGTGACGCGATAGCGGTCGCTCTCCAGCCGGGTTTCGGTATAGCCGCCGGCGCCCCGGCCGTCGGCCGGTCCATAGGCGGTGGGGGTGGCGCAGGCGCCGACCGCCAGAGCAGCGGCGGCGACGGCGGCCAAGGCGGTGGCACGCATGCGGAAAACTCCTCGAAAGACCCCTGTCGTCATGAGCTTAACATGGGCGACGCCGCCTCGTCGCGCATCGTTCCTCGACGTCGCGGCGGGTCACAGCCGCGTGAGGATGAGGATCGCGGCCAGGATGAGCAGGCCGCCGGTGAACAGATCGAAGGCGCGCCGAAAGCCTGGGCGGCTCATCCATAGCGCCAGCGCGGCGCCGCCGAGGCCGTAGGCGCTCATGCTCATCACATCCAGCCCGATGGTGCCGAGCGCGAATAGGCCGAGCTGGGGCGGCGCGGGGCGGCTGAGGTCCAGGAACGGCGGCAGGACGGCGGTGAAGAAAAGCACGGCCTTGGGGTTCAGGATCTGCACCATGAAGCCGTCGACGAGCGCGCTACGGCTCCGACTTGGCGTCTCGGCGGCGATCGCGGCGCGAACGTCGCCGTCCGGAGAGCGGCGCGCACGCCAGATGGCGCTCAGGCCCAGCCATCCCACATAGACAGCGCCGAGGATCGAAATGATCCGGAAGGCCGCGGGGAAGGCCGCGATCAGGGCTCCAAGCCCCAGGGCCGCGGCGGCGAACCAGACCAGCGTCGCCGCGTTCATGCCCGCCACGCCCGCCAAGGCCGCGCGGGGTCCGCGCGCCATGCCGGTGGCGACGGCGAAGATATTGGCCGGCCCCGGCGTCGCCGCCATCACGGCCATCACGCCGAGGAACGTCAGGTAGAGGCCGGGATCAACGGGCAGGGCGGACATGGCCGCGCTGTGCGTCGCGCTCGCCGGGTCGTCAAGCGGCGGAAGCGCCTACTGGGCCGAGGGGGCTTGCGCGCGCGCGGCGGCGAGTTCGGCCTGCATCTCCGCTCGGGCGGCCGCGATCTCGGCGTCGGCCGCCTGAAGTTCGGCGCGCATCTCGACGAGAGCGGCCTCAACCTCGGCGGCGATCTCGGGATCGTCGAAGGTGACGCCCGCCAGAGCGTTCTCGACCATGGCGCCGATGTTCATGGTCGCCAGCATGTTGGCGGCGACGTTCACGCCCATCTCGCCGGCGCCCGCCGCATAGTCGTGGAAGTGCGGCTGGAACTCGGCCCAGGCCGCCTGCCAGCGCGCCTGTCGCTCCTCCTCGGAGAGCGAGCCGTCGGTCAGGGACTGGGCCGCCGCCGCCAGGGCTTCCGCGCGGCGTTCGAAGTCGCCGGACTCGGCGTCATCGATCGCCCGCTCCATGGCGCTGGGCTGATAGCCCGGCAGGGTGTGGCGGGTCTCGACCGGCGCGTCCTGGGCTGCGACCGGCGTGGCGGCGAAGGCGGCGGCGATCAGGACGGCGAAGGCGCGGCGCATGTCATCTCTCCTGAAAGGCGGGTCAGGCGGCGGGCGCGGCCGGCGCGTCGGCGGCCTGCTCGACCTGAGCCCGCACCATGGCGGGCACGCCCTGGATCTGGGTGACGGCGGCGCCGATGCCGGCCATCACCGCGTCCCGCTGCTCGGCGGGGATGGCGGCCGCCTGGCTGTCGACGAAGGCGCGCAGATCGGCGGCGAAGGCGTCGGCCTCGGGCTGGTAGCGCGCCTGGATGGCGTCCAGGTCCGTCGCACGCCGCTGGCGATCCGTGCCGGCGGCCTCGACGGCGGCGGTCATCTCCTCGACCATCTGTTCGATGCGGGCCTCGAAGGCCTCGGCCCGCGCTTCGAAGGCGGCTTCGGCGGCGGAGTCCGGCGCGGCGGGGGCGGCGGCCTCGGGTTCGGGCTGAGGCGTGACCTCCTGCGCCAGTACGGGAGCGGCGGTCAACGCGGCGGCGGCCGCGATCAGGATCAGGCGCATGGTCGAACTCCGTTCGTTGTCGAAGAACAACCTGCGCCCGACGCCCCGCCGGGCCAAGTGAATACGCCGTAAGGTCAGCCTCGCCGGTCGCGGCGCGCCATCACCCGCAGTCTGAGCGCGTTGAGCTTGATGAAGCCCTCCGCGTCGCGGTGGTCGTAGGCCACGGCCCCTTCTTCGAAGGTCACCAGCTCCTGGTCGTACAGGCTCTTGGAGCTTTCCCGGCCGATGACCGTCACATTGCCCTTGTAGAGCTTGACTCTGACCGTCCCCTCGACCGGCTCCTGGCTCTTGTCGATGGCGGCCTGCAGCATCTCGCGCTCAGGCGTGAACCAGAAGCCGTTGTAGATCATCTGGGCGTACTTGACCGCCAGCTCGTCCTTCAGGTGCATGGCCCCGCGATCGAGCGTGATCGACTCGATCCCCCGGTGGGCCGCCAGCAGGATCGTCCCGCCCGGCGTCTCATAGACGCCGCGCGACTTCATGCCGACGAAGCGGTTCTCTACCAGGTCCAGACGGCCTACCCCGTTGTCGTGACCCAGCTGGTTCAGCCGCGTCAGCAGCGCCGCCGGCGACAGGCGCTCGCCGTCGATGGAGACCGCATCGCCCCGCTCGAAGCCGATCTCGACCACCGTGGACCGATCGGGCGCGTCCTCGGGGCTGATGGTGCGCTGGTGCACGAACTCGGGGGCCTCGACGGCGGGGTCCTCCAGCACCTTGCCCTCCGAGGAGGAGTGCAGAAGGTTGGCGTCGACGCTGAACGGGGCGTCGCCCCGCTTATCCTTGGCGATCGGGATCTGGTGCTTCTCGGCGAAGTCGAGCAGGGCCTCGCGGCTCTTGAACGCCCACTCGCGCCACGGGGCGATCACCCGGATATCGGGCTCCAGCGCATAATAGCCCAGCTCGAACCTGACCTGGTCGTTGCCCTTGCCGGTGGCGCCGTGACAGACGGCGTCGGCGCCGACCTGGCGGGCGATCTCGATCTGGCGCTTGGCGATCAGCGGCCGGGCGATCGAGGTGCCGAGCAGATACTGGCCCTCATAGACGGTGTTGGCGCGGAACATCGGGAAGACGAAGTCCCGCACGAACTCCTCGCGCAGGTCGTCGATGAAGATGTTCTCCGGCTTGATGCCGAGCTTCAGCGCCTTCTCGCGGGCCGGGGCGA
>JBKBUS010000401.1:748-1969 GCA_046290035.1 Brevundimonas sp. | reverse complement strand
CTGGCGTGGGTCGCCTGTTGCGTGGGGGCCGGGGCGCCGGGCCCGGCCAACCCGGCTGGCTTCGCCAGCGCCGCCATGGGGGAGGATCAGACCTTCGCCCTCGGCGCCCAGCGGCGGCTGGCCGAGCGACCCGGCGGCGCCTGGGCGGTCCGCCTGTCGGCGGCCGCCGCCCGGTATGACTACGAGTCCTCCGGCCAGCAGATCGATGGGCGGTTCGCCCCGGTTCAGGCGCTCGCCGTCCGCGAATGGTATTCCGGTCCCCGCTATGCCGCGGTCGGCCTTGGTCCGCGCTACGTGCGGACACGGCTCACGCCCGATGACCCCGGAAACGACCGGCAGGGCAGCCAGTTGGACGCCGTCGTGACCGCCGAGACCGGCTGGTACGGCGCGACGTGGCGAGCCCAGGTCTACGGCGAGTACGGCGTCGATCAGCGCGCCCACTATGTGCGCGCCGACGCGCGCCGGCGGATCCGTGGCCCCTGGCGCGCCGGCGGCGAGATCTTCACGCACGGCGACCCCGCCTACGATCGCGCCGGGGCTGGCGTGCTCGTCTCGCGGGACCTGAACGATGGAGCCGAGGCTCGCCTGAGCCTCGGCTGGGAGGCGCGCGACCGGGGCGACGGCGTCTACGTCGGGCTGGGATGGACCGGAACCTTGTAGGCGTTCGGCCGCAGGGCCTCGCCTGGCCGGGCTGGGCCGCGAGTCCGTCGACCCGCGTCTTCCGGGGCCACGTGCTTCAGAGCGGCCGGCGCGCCGGCCCTTGGCCGGTCCCTCGCCCCAAGCCCCGGATACATTGAGCCTTCTCGGCCATCATAAGCTAATGCGCCGTCGTCGACGCCCCGCCTACCCTTGAGGCGACAGGGGAGTGTGGCTGTGCCGCTGGAGCCGATCTCAGAGGGCGCCGACCATCGCATCGTCGCATTGCTGCGACGACGGCTCGCGGCGCGCGAACGCGCGTACGCGGCCGCCGTCGAGGAAGTTGAAGGGCTGCGGAGCTCGCTTCACAGGGAGGCCGCCAGGGTTCGGGAGATCGATCACCGAGCAAAGAACTCGCTTCAACTCGCCGCCGCGATGCTGCGCCTGCAGGGCCGGTGGGCTCACCCACAGGTGGCCGGGACGCTGGAGGAGGCGGCCGGGCGTCTCGAGGTGCTCGCCGAGATCCACCGTACGCTCTACCAATCCGCCGGGCCCGAGCGGATCGCCGCAGAGACTTGGCTGCGG
>JBKBUS010000401.1:0-738 GCA_046290035.1 Brevundimonas sp. | reverse complement strand
CGACGGACTGCGCCTGCGTCCCGACGTCGATATCTCGCTGACCTGTTGCGCGGCGGTTTGGCCCGTCGAGGTGGCGGCTCCCGTCGCGTTGTTCGTGAACGAGGCGGTGTCCAACGCCCTGAAACACGCCTTCAGGACGCGTGGCGGCCGGGTCGAGGTGACGGTAGCGGCGGCGAGTGACGACGGCCTGTACCGAGTGGGGGTCGCGGACGACGGCGAAGGCTTCAGCGACGAGACGCGGGAGGGCCTAGGCTCGCATCTCATGCGAGGGTTCGCGCGCCAGCTCAAGGGACGCCTGTCCCGATCAGCGCGGCCTTTCGGCCCAGGCGCCGAGCTGGTCATCTTCTTTCGTCCTTAGGGCCGGAACCGTCCCCAAGCCGCGGCGAAGCGAGACGGGTGGGCGGCGCAGGCCGCCGCCGGTCGCCAGTCCCTCGCGACGGCTTTCCTCCGCCGCGCCGGGGTCGCTTTGCGTCGGACGCGAACCAGTATACGCCGCGATCACCCGGGGGGGAGGTCATCTTGCTGCACTCGCATCGGAACGCCTGGGCCTTCTGGCTGGGCTGCGCTGTCGTCACGCTCGGGGTCGTGCTGCACCTGCCCATGTACTGGATGGGCCGGCACATGGGCTTCCATCTCGCCGGCATGACGATGGACGCCGGAATGATGTGGGGCATGGCCGCCATCTTGGTCGGCATCGGCCTGACCAGCTTCGGTCTGCTGCCGGACAGGGTGGCGAGC
>JBKBUS010000045.1:0-8714 GCA_046290035.1 Brevundimonas sp. | reverse complement strand
CGATCGCGGCGTGAGACAGGTCCACGCCCATGATCTCGGCCGGCGTTCCCGCTTCAAGGCAGGTGATGGCCAGGGAATAGGCCTCCTGCCCCGTGGCGCAGCCCGCTGAGAGGATGCGGAGCCGGCGCCCTGGGCCGCGCGCCCGCGCCAGGGCCGGCAACAGCTCCGTCTCCAGGATCTGATAGGCGCCGCGGTCGCGGCGGAACCAGGTCTCGAGATTGAGCATGGCCTCGATGACGGCCCAGCCGAGGGACGCGATCGGCCGAGCCCAGACCGCGGCGAGCAGGGCGTCGATGGAGTCGAACCCCTCTCGTCGCGCGACCGGCCCGAGCCTGAGCGTGGCCAGATGCATGCGCGAACGTCCGAGCCGGTAACCGGCGCGCGAGGCCACGAGAGCCTGGAGCCGCTCGAAGTCCTCCGGCTTCATGCGGCCACCGCCCCGATCTCGGCGAGCTTGGACTGCAGAATCTCGCCGTCGAAGGGCTTCATGACATAGTCGTCCGCCCCGGCCGCCAGGGCTTCGGCGATGCGCGAGGGGTCCGTCTCGATGGTGCAGAACAACACCTTCGGCATCGGGCCGGGCAGATCCCGCAGGCGACGTACGAACGTCAGCCCGTCCATGACGGGCATGTTCCAGTCCAGAAGGATCACGTCGGGCGATGCGGCGGCGCAGAACGACAGCGCCTCGGCCCCGTCCGCCGCCTCGTCGACCTCGAATCCCAGGCCCTCCACGATGCGCCGCGCGACCTTCCGGATGATCCGGCTGTCGTCGACGATGAGACAGGTCCTGACGTCCAAGCGGGGCGGTCCTTCCAGCGCGAACAGCAGACGGCGCTTCACTCCGAATGATGAGGCTGGGCGGTTAACGAGGGGTTGGGAGGACGCCTTAAGCGGGCATTAGGCACGTCAGCGCGACCTGATCCTCTCCGGTCTCGACCGCCAGACGCCCCCCCGCCTCGGCGACCGTCAGCCAGAGCCAGTAGGGCTGGATCCACTGACCCTGCAGCCCGTCGGTCAGAAGGTCGCCGGCGAGGCCCGTCGCCGCTTCCGGCTTCAGCCGCGCCCGGGCGCCCGTGGCGCGCCCGCTGAGGCGGACCTGGCCGCCCTCGACCGCGACCTCGATCAGGGCCTCGCCGCCCGACGGCAGGGCGCCGACCGTCACATAGGCGAGGTTCAGAAGCGCGCGGGCCTGAACCTTGGACAGGTCCGACGCCTGCAGCCGCCACGCCAGCTTGGCCCGGCCCCCTGCCAGAAGGTCGTCCGCCAGCGTGCGGATCGCGTCCGTCGAAAAGCGCTCGGCGGTGGTTGAGGCGCCGAAGGCAACCCGCGCGAAATGCACCAGAGCCACCATCTTCGACGCGCTCTGCTCGATCAGGGCCAGGGCGTCGTCGCGCATGTCCTGGGCCGAGGGATCCTTCAGCAGATCCAGGCCCGAGGTGATCGCGCCCGCCGGGCTGATGAAGTCGTGACACAGTTTCCCGGCGACCAGCGCGGCGAGGTCGACGGCCCGGATGGCCGGAGAGGACGTGTCGGTCATGGCGGCGGCTCACTTCAAGCGATCGCGCGCGAAGTTGGGGTGATTTGCCCCTTCGTCCAACCGTCACGACCCGCTATGGGCGGGTCATGACTTCGATCGTGAGCGGTGATCCGGCGGCGGATCTGGACAGCGGCGCGCTGGAGGCGGCGATCGCCGACATCGCCGAGGCGGCCGGGGGCGTGATCCTGCCGTTCTGGCGCAGCGGCGTCGTCGTGGAGCGCAAGGCTGACGACAGCCCGGTGACGCTGGCGGATCAGAGGGCCGAGACCCTGATTCTGGAGCGCCTGGCGGCGCTGTGGCCCGACGTTCCGGCGGTCGCCGAGGAGGCCATGGCGGCCGGTCATGAGGGACGGACCGCGGCGTGGTGGTGGCTGATCGATCCCCTGGACGGCACGCGCGGCTTCATCGAGGGCAAGACGGCGTTCACGGTGAACATCGCGCTCATGCGCGGCGACGCGCCGGCGGCCGGGGTGGTGTCGGCGCCCGCGATCGGAAGAACCTGGGCGACGGATCGCGGCCGCGCCGTCGCGCGTGACGCGGGCGGTCTTTGGGGCGCCGTCGCCGCCCGTGTTCGACCGCCGCGAGCGTCGATGCTCTTGAGCCACTCCGTCAAGCCCGACGCGGCCGCCCGGCTGGCCTCGGAGCATGATTGCGCGGCCTGGGAGGGGACGGACTCGTCCCTCAAGTTCTGTCTCATCGCCGAGGGACTGCACGATCTCTATCCCCGCGAGGGCCCGACCTCCGAGTGGGACACGGCGGCGGGGCAGGCGGTGCTCGAGGCGGCCGGCGGTCAGGTCCTGGACAAGGAAAAAGCCCGGCTGCGCTACGGCAAGCCGGGCTTTCTGAACGGCCCCTTCCTGGCGAAGGGCGCCTGATTACTTCTTGGCGCGGGCGCCGCGGGCCGGCTTACGGCCGCCCTGGCCGAGGCCCATCTGCTTGGCCAGATCCGAGCGCGCCTTGGCGTAGTTCGGCGCGACCATCGGGTAGTCCTTGGGCAGGCCCCACTTGGCGCGGTATTCCTCCGGGCTCATGTCGTACTTGGTGCGCAGGTGGCGCTTCAGCGACTTGAACTTGCGGCCGTCCTCCAGGCAGATCAGGTAGTCGGGCGTGATCGACTTGCGAATCGACACGGCCGGTTCCTGCGGCGCGGGCTCCGGCTCCACCGGACCATGCGAAACCTGCGACAGGACATTGTGAATGTTCTGGATGAGCTGCGGCAGGGCCGCCGCTTCAACGGAGTTGTTGCTGACATAGGCCGACACGATGTCGGCGGTCATTTCAAGAAGTTCGGGCTTCTGTTCCATTCGGGCTTCCCCAAGAGCGGTTCTGACGATCAAGACGTGTAAACTCGGACCGGCGATATACAGCTTCGCGACGGATTTCAACGGCTGCTGCGGTCAGCGACTGTATTGGGCGCCGATTTACGTGCTCAGCTGCGCAGGTCTTCTGACAAAGCCAGGATGGCGAGCCGCTCCGGCGCGGCATACGGATCGGCGGCGTCTTCGTCACCTTCGCGGATCGCCTGTATCAGGCGCGGCGTCAGCGCTGACGACAGGGCCCAGTTCCAGTATCTCAGCACCGTCTGGGCGCGATCGACAGCCAGCATCTCGAAGGTCTGCAGGACGCGCTCCCAGGTGGGGTGGACGCCGCCCGCCTCATCGGTTTCCGGACGGCGCAGCGCCCGCCACAGGCTCTGCAGGTCCTGGCGGCCCAGTCCGGTGGCCTTGCACAGGATCGCCACGGGCTCTCCGCCGAAGTCCGACAGAATCTTCGCGCCGGTCAGCGGCTTGACCCCGGCCAGGTGCGAGATTTCGGTCGCCAGCTCACGGGTCAGGCCCGCGCGGGCGGCCGCCGCGACCGCGGCTTCCAGGTCCGCGTGCGGGCTCTTCTCCACGGCCGCGCGATTGCGTTGGCGACGTTCGATGAACTGGAGCGCCTTTCGGGCGACGGGGTCCGACCAGCCCTCTTCCGCCGCCATGGCGAAGACGTCCTCGGCCACCTCCTGCATCACCTCGCGGGAGACGGCGAACCGCTGCAGGATCGTGCGCCGCTCGTCGGGTCCGCACCACCAGAACATCGCATAGGCTCCGGAGGGCCTAAGCTCCGGTCGGCGCAGCAGGAGCTCGCAGAAGGTCGTGTGCTCGCGGCTCATGCCGACGATCATCTCCAGGCCCGGCTGGGACAGGCGCGCGGTTCCGTTGCGCAGCAGAAGGGTGATCACCTCCGGCTCGCCCGGCGACATCAGCGTTTCGGTGACGATCTCGGACAGACCCCGGCGCTGCGCCATCATCACGCGATGCTCCAGCCCCGTGTCCTGCGCGGCCGCGCACAGGTCGGCGTCCGAGAGCGACGCGCAGCCCTCGATCAGCAGGCCGGCGATGTCGGGACTGTCCCGCAGAAGCATGCGGGCCAGCGCATTGGGCAGCTCCGCCAGCGGCGCCAGCCGCTGCGCGATCCGCCGGCGCTCCTCCGGTGCGGCCAGGCGCAGCATCTCGACCAGAAGATCGCCGACCACCGAGCGCTCGAACGCGTTGATCCGGCTGGCGGGCAAGGAGACGACGTCGGCCAGGCGCTTCAGCAGCGCCTGACGGGCGCGGGAGCCCTCGGGGGCCGGCCCCGGGGCGGCGAGGGCCGCATCGTCGGACATGTCGAACGAGAGGTTAAGGCGGCCCGGTTAACCGGGCGTGACGGCGCTAAAGCCCCTCAAACAGCGCCGTCGACAGGTAACGTTCGGCGAAGCTCGGGATGATCGTCACGATGGTCTTGCCCGCGTTCTCGTCCAGCGCCGCCTGGCGGAAGGCCGCCGTGAGGGCGGCGCCGGAGCTGATGCCGACCGGGATGCCTTCGGTGCGGGCCGCGCGCCGGGCCATGTCGAAAGCGTCCTCGTTCGAGACCTGCTCGACGGCGTCGATCACCGCGCGATCGACCACCGAGGGCACGAAGCCCGCGCCGATGCCCTGGATCTTGTGCGGTCCCGGTTCGCCGCCCGACAGCACCGGGCTGGCGGTGGGCTCCACCGCGACCATGCGGACCGAGGGCTTCTTCGCCTTCAGCACCTGCCCCACGCCGGTGATCGTGCCGCCGGTGCCGACGCCGGAGATCACGATGTCGACCGCGCCCTGGGTGTCGGCCCAGATCTCCTCGGCCGTGGAGACGCGGTGGATGGCGGGATTGGCGGGGTTGTCGAACTGGGCGGGCGACACCGCGCCGGGGGTCCGCTCCAGCAGCTCCTGGGCCATGGCGATGGCCCCCTTCATGCCCTTCTCGGCCGGCGTCAGGACCAGCTCGGCGCCCAGCAGCGCCAGCATCTTGCGCCGCTCGATCGACATGCTCTCGGGCATGACGAGGATCAGCTTGTAGCCCTTGGCCGCCGCCACGAACGCCAGCGCGATGCCGGTGTTGCCGCTGGTCGGCTCGATCAGCACGCTCCCGGGTCCGATCCGGCCCGCCTGCTCCAGCGCCTCGATCATGGCCACGCCGATCCGGTCCTTCACCGAGGCGATCGGATTGAAGAACTCCAGCTTCGCCAGAACCGTGGCCTTGGGCTTCAGCTCCGCCGACAGGCGGGGCAGGGCGACCAGGGGCGTGTCGCCGATGGTGTCGAGGATCGAGGCGTAGATCTTGCCGCGGCCGGACTTGGCGTGGCGGGCGGCGTCATAGGCGTGGGCGTCGGACATGGGGAGGCTCCGGCGAGGTTGAGTTCCGAAGACTTAGGGCGTCGCCGCGCCCGCCACAACGACGTCACGTCCCGCCAAATCCATAAAAACTCCTCATGAAAAGCATCCGGTTCATGAGGTTCACTGATTTTTCCCGCCCGGCTAGGAGCGGCCTCCAGTTCAACCTTGGAGAGCTTCCATGACCCAGCGCGTCACCGTGGCCTTCGGCGACGGCATCGGTCCCGAGATCATGACCGCCACCCTTTCGATCCTGGACGCGGCGGGCGCCGACCTGCGCTATGAGGTGATCGACATCGGCGAGCGCGTCTATCGGGCCGGACACACCTCGGGCATCGCGGCGGAGAGCTGGGACAGCCTGCGTCGCACGCGCGTGTTCCTGAAGGCGCCGATCACCACGCCCCAGGGCGGCGGCTTCAAGTCGCTGAACGTGACGATCCGCAAGACCATGGGCCTGTACGCCAACGTCCGGCCCTGCGTCGCCTATGCGCCGTTCATCCAGACCCGCCACCCCGCCATGGACGTGGTCATCGTGCGCGAGAACGAGGAGGACCTCTACGCCGGCATCGAGCATCGCCAGACGAGCGAAGTCTATCAGTGTCTGAAGCTGGTCAGCCGCCCGGGCTGCGAGCGGATCGTGCGCTACGCCTTCGAATACGCGCGGGCCAACGACCGCAAGAAGGTCAGCTGCTTCACGAAGGATAACATCATGAAGCTGACCGACGGCCTGTTCCACAAGGTCTTCGACGAGATCGGCGCCGAGTATCCCGATATCGAGAAGGATCACTGGATCATCGACATCGGCGCCGCGCGCCTGGCGGACACGCCCGAGATCTTCGACGTGATCGTGACGCCCAACCTCTACGGCGACATCCTGTCCGACGTGGCGGCCCAGATCACTGGCTCGGTGGGCCTGGGCGGCAGCGCCAACATCGGGTCTCAGATCGCCATGTTCGAGGCGGTCCACGGTTCGGCGCCTGACCTGGCGGGCCGCGGCGTGGCCAATCCGTCCGGCCTGCTGCTGTCGGCGATCATGATGCTGAACCACCTGGGCAAGGGCGAGGTCGCCGAGCGGATCCACAACGCCTGGCTCAGAACGATCGAGGACGGCGTGCATACCCGCGACGTGTTCCAGCACGGCGTGTCGCGGGAAGTGGCGTCCACCGACGCCTTCGCCCGCGCGGTCATTTCAAGGCTGGGCGCGCGGCCGGAGCGGTTGAAGGCCGTCCGCTACGCCGCCAACGCGCCGCTGCGGCTCGAAGCCGCCGAGGCCCCGCGCCGACCGCCGGCGAAGAAGACGACCGTCGGCGTCGACCTGTTCGTCGATTTCCGCGACGGCTCGCCCGATGATCTCGCCGAGCGTCTGAAGGCGCTGGAGGACGAGCGGCTGAAGCTGAAGATGATCACCAACCGCGGCGTGAAGGTCTGGCCGAACGGGGCGCCGGAGACTCTGACGACGGATCACTGGCGCTGCCGCTTCATGAACGGCGGCGGCCCGGTGTCGATGCAGGAGATCGCCGCGCTGCAACTGCGCGCCGCAGACGCCGGGGTCGACTTCATCAAGACCGAGCATCTGTGCGACTTCGACGGCGAGCCCGGCTACAGCCTCGGCCAGGGGCAATAGGCCGTCTCGTCCCCCGAGGGCGAGAGAGGAGACAAGGCTTAAGCCCGGATTAACCATGATGGCGGAAGCCTCGGGGCCTGTTCCCGGGGCTTTCGTCTGTGCACACCCTCATCGCCGCCGTCGATGCGATCGATCCGCTCAGCGTGACCGGCAAGGTGGCGGGGGTGAACGGCCTGCTGATCGAGAGCCGGGGGGGCTTGAGCCGCCTGGCGGTCGGGGCCCGGGCCGAGATCGAGCGCCGCCACCAGCCGCCGCTGCCCGCCGAGGTGGTGGGATTCCGCGACGCCAAGGCGCTGCTGATGCCGTTCGGCCCGGTCGAGGGGGTCGCCCCCGGCGCCGACATCCGTATCGTCGAGGCGGCCGCGAGCGTCCGGCCGACCACGGCGTGGCTGGGCCGCATCGTCGACGCCTTCGGCCAGCCCATCGACGGCAAGGGGCCGCTGCCGAACGGTCCGGCCGCCTATCCTTTGCGCGCCGCGCCGCCGCCCGCTCACGCGCGGGGCAGGGTGGGCGAGCGGCTGGACCTGGGCGTGCGCGCCATGGACGTCTTCACCACCACCTGCAGCGGCCAGCGCCTGGGCATCTTCGCGGGCTCGGGCGTCGGCAAGTCGGTGCTGCTGTCGATGCTGGCCAAGCGCGCCTCCTGCGACGCGGTGGTCGTCGGCCTGATCGGCGAACGGGGCCGCGAGGTGCGCGAGTTCATCGAGGAGACCCTGGGCGAGGAGGGGCTGAAGCGCGCCATCGTCGTGGTCGCTACCTCCGACGAACCGGCGCTGAAGCGTCGCCAAGCCGCCTACATGACCCTGGCCCTGGCTGAATTCCTGCGCGACCAGGATCTGGAGGTCCTGTGCCTGATGGACTCCGTCACCCGCTTCGCCATGGCCCAGCGCGAGATCGGCCTGGCGGCGGGCGAGCCGCCGACGACCAAGGGCTATACGCCGACGGTCTTCTCCGAACTGCCCAAGCTGCTGGAGCGGGCGGGGCCGGGGCCCCGGCGGCCCGACGGGACGACGGCCGCGCCGATCACGGCCCTGTTCACCGTGCTGGTGGACGGCGGCGACCATGACGAGCCGATCGCCGACGCCGTGCGCGGCATTCTGGACGGCCACATCGTCATGGACCGAAAGATCGCCGAGCGCGGGCGCTTCCCCGCCATCGACGTGCTGAAGTCCGTCAGCCGCACCATGCCGGGCAACCAGTCGGGCGAGGAGCGCGAGCTGAACCGGCGCGCCCGCCAGTGCCTCAGCGCCTACTCCAACATGGAGGAGCTGATCCGCATCGGCGCCTACCGGACGGGGGCTGATCCGATCGTGGACCGCGCCATCGCCCTCAATCCCGCGCTGGAAGCCTTCCTGTCCCAGGCGCCGGACGAAGCCACGCCGATCGACGAGAGCTTTAGGCGGTTGGAAACGATTCTGAACCAAGGGTTGCTGACGGAGGACCTGCCATGACCGCCTGGGCTCAATCCCTGATCCGGATTTCGAACTACGAGGTCGAGACGCTGCAGAAGCGCCTCGCCGAGATTACCGAGCGGCGCGCGTCGGCCGAAATGCGTCTGGCGGTGCTGGAGGCCGAGGTCGAGGTGGAGCGGGAGCGCGCCCGCGACGACGCCTCCGCCGGCATGCTGCTTAGCGCCTATCTGGACGGCTGGAAGCTCAGGAAGTCGGCCGCCGAGGGCGATCTGACGGTGGTCGAGGCCGAGGAGGCCGGCGCCCGCGACGCCCTCACCAGCGCCTTCGAGGAACTCAAGAAGTTCGAGCACGTCGCCGAGGTCACGCGCCTCGACCGACTGGCCGCGCTCGGCAAGCGCGAAGCCGCCGCCTTCGACGAGATGGGCCTGCGCCGGCGGATGGCGTGATCAATCATTCCTCCCCCGCCT
>JBKBUS010000044.1:0-8717 GCA_046290035.1 Brevundimonas sp. | reverse complement strand
GCGGACGTTCGGCAGCGTGACGTTGGCCGTGCCGGTCAGATCGTTCCCCGCGCCGCGCAGACTGACGCGGCCCGTCACCCGCCCTCGCATGTCCTCCAGGATCGAGCCGAGCTCGACGCTGGTCAGGTCGGCCTGGACCAGCGCGGCCTCGGAGTCGGAACGCAGCTCGCCGAGGAGGATCCCTCCGCCGACGCCGACGTCCAGCCGCACGACCCGCCCGTCCCCGCTCAGGGCGACGACCGCGGGGGTCCGCGTGGTGAAGGCGATGTCCCGCACGCTGCCGCCGCCGGCGAGCGTCAGGGTCTGCGCCTGATCGGTCCGCGAATAGACGCCCGACCCGTCGAAGCTGATCGGGGTCGGTCCGCCCACGCGGGCGTCCAGGGTGAACGGCAGGCGCTCAAGCGAGCCGCGGCCCTGAAGGGTCAGCGCCTGGATGACGTAGTCGGACCCGGAAAGGCGAACGTTGCGGCCGGTGACGTCCAGGACCGCTGAGTTCGGTCCAGCGTTCTCGACCAGACGGATACGGCCGTCGGCCTGTCCGGAGGTGAGGAAGGCGCCTGGACGCGCGGTGAAGGTCAGATCGGCGGACGCCGGCGTGGCCCCGTTCAGGGCGATCGACCCCTGAGCCTCCAATCCGCCGGCGCTGAGGTCGACGTCCGAAAGCTGAACCCCGTCGTCGGCCAGGCGGAACGCTCCGGACGCCCGCGCGGGCCCATAGTTCGACCCGCTCACCACGGTGATCCGTCCGTCGGAGGCGTCGGCCCCGCGGCGGAAGCTGAGGGTCAGGTCGGCGTTCGTCAGTGTCAGCGGTCCGGCGGCCACCCGCGCGAAATCTGCCGTCAGATCCACACGCGGCTGGGCGAGGGTCCCGGTGATCGCCCCCTCACCGGTGGCGGCCCCTTCGATATCGACCGGGCCGACGCCGAACGGCCCTTCGGCGTCCCATTCGAGCGCGAGCGACATGTCGCCCCGCGTCCGGATCAGGCCGCGCGCCCCCGCATCGATGTTCGAGCCGTCCAAGGCCAGCCGTTCAACCGCGATCCGGCCCTCGCTGAGGCTGCCGGAAAGGAGCAGCTCGGGGCGCGGACCCAGCAGGCGGTCCAGCTCGGCGAACCCTGTGGCCAGCTGGCGACCCTGGCCCTCGAAGCCGACTCGCCAGGGGGCGCCGGCCCGGGCCGTCGAGGCGCGCAGGCGACCGGAAAAGCCGCCCGCCGCCCCGGGTCGGAGGGCCTGAAGCCGCGTCAGCGCCACGCGACCGTCGAAGCGGAGCCCGCCGAGCAGGTTGCGCCCGCCTTGCGCCTCGACCTCGATCGCGCGCCCCAGGAGATCGACGCGGTCCAGCACGAAGGCGCCGTTCGGATCTCGCCACGCGGCGAAGGACAGGCTGGGCGTCGGCCCCAAGAGGCCGCCCAGCGGCCCGGCGGCGGCGCCGCCCGCCACGGCGAGATCGCCCTCGACGTCGAAACGGCCGTCATCGGCCGAGAAGGCGAGGGGGCCCGCGAGCCTCGAAGCCGACCAGCCGGCCGCGGAGACCCCGCGCGCCTCCACCGCGCCGTCGAGCGTCCAGCGCGCGGCGTCCCCGGTGAACACGCCCTGATAGGAGGTGGCGCCCGCCGCGTCCTGTCCGATGAGGCGGGTCAGCGAAGGCGTGCTGATCGACAGGCGCACGCCGTCGGGCGCGCTGTTGTCCGACGTGCGGATCACGCCGCGCGCCGAAGACTGCACATTCTCCGCGATCAGCCTCCAGGAGACGCCCTGAAGCTCCTGGTCGCGAACCGGCACGGCCGCGAAGCCGAAGCGCGCGGTGCGGCCCACGCGCTCCACGAACGGGGCCAGCAGCTCGGAGCCGCTGAAGTCCGCGAAGCCGGAGATGCGCGCGCCCTGGGGACCATAGTGACCGGTCACGATCAGCGGCGTGAACTCGCCGGTGCGGACCAGAGCGTCGACGCGGCGTCCGGTCACCTGGGCGCGCGCGGTGAAGGGCTGATCCGGCGAGTATCCGAGCGCGCCCGCCAACGGCCCGCCCTGTGCTTCTTCCGCGCGCAGGTTGAGCCGCAGATCGGAGGGCTCGTCCCCGAGGGTCGCCGCCAGCCGCAGGAAGTCGCCCTCGCGCGACAGGCTGTCGGCGGCGACCTCGACGGTCCTGGAGCCGACGCGCGGCAGATCGGCCTCGCCCGCCAGCCGCCACCGGCCATACTCCTCGCTGAAGCCCTCCAGCAGCTCGACGTCGGCGGCGAAGCGATCGATGTCGATGGACAGCGGCTGTGGGCCCCCCTGCTCGTCAGAGGGTTCGACGTTGGGACGGCGGATCAGCCGGATCACCTCGGCTTCGATCAGCTCGGCCTGAAAGCGCCGGGTGACGAGGGGCCAGTAGGACCAGTCGACGTGAACCTGTCGGGCTTCCAGCCAGACGCCCTCGTCATCCTCCACCGTCACCCGCTCCAGGGTGAAATCGTCGAACAGGTCGCCGCTCAGACCCTCGACGTTGATCCGGCCATAACGGCCCAGGCTTTGACCGGCGACGAAGCTGGTGACCAGATCGCGGCCCGGGCCTGTGACGAGATACATTCGCCCGCCGACGAGCACGATCAGGACCAGGGCGATCAGGCCGCCGACCACGCCGCCCGCGATGAGCGCGGCCAGCCGCCTGCGTGACCGTCGTTTCCGCTCCGCCTTGGGCGGATCGGCCTGTTCGGGCGGGGAAGGGGGCGAGGCGTCGATCAAAACGCCTGTCCGATGCTGATGTAGAGCTGGAAGCCCGCGTCCCCGTCGCGCTTGTTCAGCGGGAAGGCGACGTCGGCCCGGATCGGCCCGAAAGGCAGGTTGTAGCGGACCCCGAGACCCGCGGCGTAACGCACGTCCTCGAGCGTGGGAGTCTCGTCGAAACCGACCGAGCCGGCCTCCACGAACACGACCCCGCCGAGATTGCGAGCGAAGTCGCGCCGGACCTCCAGCGAGGCTTCGACCAGAGATAGGCCCCCGCGCGGGGTGTCGTCGGGCAGGCGGGGGTTCACGCTCTGATAGGCGTAGCCGCGCACCGATCCGCCGCCGCCGGAGTAGAACAGGCGATCCGACGGCACCGTCAGTTCCGATCCGCCGAGGACGGATCCGATCCGGGCCCGGCCGGCCACCACGGTGCGGCCCTGGGCGTCAATGGGTTGATAGAAGGTGCCGGTGGCCTCCGTGCGCAGGAACAGCACCGTGTCCTCGCCCGCCACGGCGGTCGGCTGGGCCGACACCGACACCCGCCAGCCTTGCGTCGGATCCAGGGGGTCGTTGGAGCGATCGATGTAGGCGCTGGTTCGCCCGGTCAGGATCGCCAGGTCGCGGTCGAAGCGCAGCAGTTCCGGCGGGTTGGCGGAGGCGTCGAAGCGGCTCTCCTCGTAGCGGCCGGCGTCAAGTCCGACCCCGTAGCTGAACCATGAGGTCCGGCCGAGGCGCTGGGTGACGTCGGCGCTCAAAACCAGCGCCTGACGCCGATAGGCGTCGGTGTCTTCGGCGACGACCGCGCTTTCAAGCCGCAGGGTACGCCCCGGCTCGCGCCAGTGCGGCAGGCTCAGCTCAGCGCCGATGCGGCTGTCGATGGTCGCGACGCGCGCCTGAAACCGCAGGGTGTCGGCCCGGCCAAAGCGGTTGCGCCACGTCCACAGGGCGTCCACGCCGGCCCCCTCGGCGGTGGAGTAGGTGACGCCCGCCTCCAGCACCCGACGCGGGCTGTCGGTAAGGGTGACCACCACCGGACGGTCGCCCTCTGCGGTGGTCTGTTCGGCGGGCGCGAGCGCCACGCCGACGCCGTCATAGACACCGGTCTCCGTCAGCCGTCGTTCCAGCTCGCCGACCAGCTCGGGATCGTACCTCTGGCCGTCGCGCCAGGGCGCCAGCCGCTGGACCCAGGCCGGATTGGTGGGGCCGCGCGTCTCCAGGCGGAGTCCGTTCAGGGTCACCAGAGCGCCGGCGTCGACGCGGTACGTCGGGGCGACCGTCAGCGTGGCGTGATCGACGACCACACGCCGCGGCTCCGCCCTGGCGTCGGCGTAGCCCCGCCGGCTCAGGCCGGCCACCAATCGCCCTTCCGCGGCGATCACGTCGGCGGCCCTGCCGGGATCGCCCGGCGTCAGTCCGATGTCCTCGGCGGCCCGAGCGGCCGTCTCGGGCTCCGGCGGCGCACCGACCCAGTCGACGCCCGGCGGCGTCAGCTCGAAGCGCGGTCCGGGCTCGACGAAGATCACGGCCGTCGGAGAGTCTTCGCCCTCGACCTCGTCGCGGATGGCGGATTGATAATAGCCTTCGGACCGCAGAAGGGCCTCGGCCGCCTCGGCCGCCGCCCGCGCTCGCCGGCGCGCCTCGAAGCGGTTGCCCGCCGGTTCATCGACTTCGCCGACGGCCCGGACGATCTGTTCGCGCAGACCGTCCTCGAGGTCGCCCCTGACCAGCGCACGCGGGTCCGCCGCCGCCGAACCGGCCGCGCCCAGAAGGATCAGAACCAGAGAACTCGCGCGGAGAAGAGGGGGCAATCGGCCGTCCGTGGTGTGCGACGCGCCGCTCCCACGACGCCGGAACGCGCTGCTAGATCAGAGCTTGGTGGCGCCGAAGAGGCGCCGGTTCAGTAGAAGAGTGTCTCGCTTTCGGGCTGCACGCTTTCTTCCGAGTTGCGCTCGTCCGGCGGAAGCGCGCTCTGATCGGGCGCGGCGGGCGCCGGCTCGGGCGCGGCCTCGACCTCGCCGGCCGCGTCCGCCGCCATGTCCTCGGCCGGCAGGGCCTCGACCACGTCGGCCTCCGACGTGTAGGCCTCCGTTTCCGGACGATCCTCGCAGGCCGCAAGACCAAACGCAGCCGCCAGGACGATCAACGCAAGCAATCTCATAGTCCCCTCCGGAGCCATCAGCTTGAACGCAACCGGCCGTCTTGCGGTTCCTCGCCGCTCGACAACCAATCCTTCGGAACTTTCCCAATAGAGTATGGGCAGGGAGGGACAAGGCCATGGCTGCGTCCGAATATAGGATCGTCGCCTCGACGCGACGGAAAGAGCTGAAAACGCGGCTGTGGATGGCCGGGGTGCTCGGCGCGATCGCCTATATGGTCGCGCCCGGTTGGACGCCCGCTGTCTGGTACGCGGCGGTTCTGCTGACGCAGCTGATGGACGTCATCGTCTTCGCGCCGGCCAGAGCCGCCGACGAGGACTGGAGGCCGAGCGTCGGCTTCAAGATCGCCGCCATCGCATCGGCCCTCGTGACCACCTTGGTCTATTCCGCCAGCGGCGCCTACATGTGGCTGTACGGCGGGGAGGTGGGCAAGCTCTTCGCCATGATGCAGTTCGCCGGCGGGCTGCTGCACGTCTGTCTGCACATGCACCCGCGTCGCGACATTCTGCTCGCCGCCATGCTCGCGCACGGCGGCTACCTGCTGGGCATGCCGGTCTATGAGGCCTTCGCGCAGGGCCGGCCCGTGATGGCTGTCGCCGCCGTCGCCGGGGTGCTCTACCTCGCGCACCTGGCCGTGGCCGTTCGCCAGAGCTCAGAGACGAACCGCGCCCTGCGCGAGGCTGAGCGCGCCAGCCGCGAGGCCGCGACCAAGGCGGAGAAGGCGAGCGCCGCCAAGTCTGAGTTCCTCGCGGTCATCAGCCATGAGATACGCACGCCGATGAACGCGGTGATCTCGGCGGCGAACCTGCTGCGTCCGACGCGCCTGACGCGGGCTCAGCGGGAGCACGTGCGCATGCTCTCCGAGGCCGGCGACATCCTCATGGGTCTGCTCAACGACGTGCTCGATTTCTCCAAGATCGAAGCCGGCAAGATGGATCTCGAAAGCATCGTCTTCGATCCCCGGGAAAAGCTCGAAGCCCTGGCGCGGATGTGGCGCCCGCGGGCGGAGGCCAAGGGCGTATCGATGCAGCTGGAGATCGCCGAACGTTTCCCGGCGGCGCTGCGCGGCGACGCCCTGCGGCTTCAGCAGATCCTGTTCAACCTGATCTCGAACGCGGTGAAGTTCACCGACCACGGGATCATCCGCATCGAAGCGGCGTGGGACGCCGGGCGCCTGACCATCGTGGTGCGCGACAGCGGCTGCGGCATCGCCGCCGATCGGCTGGACCACATCTTCGCCAGTTTCGAACAGGCGGAGGCCGGCACCACGCGCCGCTACGGCGGCACCGGATTGGGACTGGCGATCAGTCAACGGCTGGCCCAGCTGATGGGCGGCGGCCTGACGGTCGCGAGCACTCCCGGACAGGGTTCCGCCTTCACCCTGGAGGCGCGCCTGGAGGCGGCCCAGCCGATGCGAGAGGAGCCGGTCGCCGAAGCGGCGGCCGAGGTCGCGACCCTCGAAGGCCTGCGCGTGCTCGCCGCCGAGGATCATCCGGTGAACCAGCGGATCTTGGCGCTTCTGCTGGAGCCGATGGGATGTCGCCTGACGCTGGCCTCGAACGGAGCGGAGGCGGTGTCCTTGGCTCGGTCCGCCGCTTTCGACGTGATCGTCCTGGACATGCAGATGCCGGTGATGGACGGGCTGGACGCGGCCCGGGAGATCCGGGCTCTGAACGGGCCGAATGCGGGGGCGCCGATCGTCGCGCTCACCGCGAACGCTCTCGACAACCACCGTCAGGCATGGCGCGAGGTGAACGCCTTCGCCTTCCTCACCAAGCCGATCGATCCGCAGGCCCTGGCCGCGGCCTTGACCGCCGCGCGCGGGGCTTCCCCGGCCGTGGCCTCGACCACCGAAGCCGCCTGAGCGGGGTTCGTTTCAGACCCAGCCGCCCTCGGGCGTCTCAGCCCAGGCCGCCAGCGTTTCGGCCAACGAACGGCTCGACGCCTCGACCGGGAGCGCAGGGCCCCCGTCGAATCTCGGCGCCGGCCGGGGCGCGCCGTCAGGTCCGTAAGCGTCCCGTGCGGCGGCGTGGGGATGACTTCGCGCCTCCTCGAAGCTCAGCACCGGCGTGACACAGGCGTCTGTTCCGGCGAATCGGGCGGTCCACTCATCCCGCGACGCCGTGGCGAAGCGCGCCTCGAACAGCGCGTGCATGGCCGACCAGCCGCTGGGGTCGTATTGGATGAGCGCCGCGTCGCCCAGACCCAGACCCTGCACCAGAGCCGCGAAGAACTGAGGCTCCAGCGCTCCCACCGCCACGTAGCGCCCATCCGCGCAGGCGTAGCAGCGGTAGAAGGGCGCCCCGCCGTCCAGCAGGTTGCAGCCTCGCTCCGGCCGCCACAGCCCCTTGGCGAGCAGCGCGTGAAATAGGCTGCTCATGGTGGCGACCCCGTCGACCATGGCCGCGTCGACGACCCGTCCGAGTCCGGTTCGCCTCGCCTCGAGCAGGGCGGCCAGAACGCCGCTGACCAGAAGCATGGCCCCTCCGCCGTAGTCCGCCACCAGATTGAGCGGCGGGGTGGGCGGCCGGTCCGGCGGCCCCATGGCGGCGAGGGCGCCGGTCAGGCTTAGATAGTTGAGATCGTGTCCGACGGACGCGGCCAGCGGTCCCGTCTGTCCCCAGCCGGTGACCCGTCCATAGACGAGGGCCGGATTGAGCTGGCGGCAGGCCTCGGGGCTCAGCCCCAGCCGCTCCATGACGCCGGGCCGATAGCCTTCGATCAGAGCGTCGGCGCGGCCGATGAGGGCGCGGACCGCCTCAAGGTCGTCCGGCGATTTCAGATCGACGACCACCGCGCTGCGGCCTCGGTGAAGAATCGCGCCGCCGACCTCCTCGAAGGCCCCGCCCGTGGGGCGCGTCAGCCGCAGGACCTCGGCCCCCATATCCGCCAGCATCATGCCCGCCAGCGTTACGGGCCCCAGGCCGTCGAACTCCAGGATTCGGACGCCGTTCAGCGGTCGCGTGGCGGACATGGATGAAGACCCTCCCGGCGGCTTGCTCCGGCGCATTCGTCTCCCTATGGTCCGCGCCGCGTTCCGAGGCGAGCCCCTAGCTCAGTCGGTTAGAGCATCTGACTTTTAATCAGAGGGTCCTGGGTTCGAGTCCCAGGGGGCTCACCACTCGCCTCCTTGTTTTTCCTACACTCTTTTCGGCGGCGCATGGAACGCATGATGAACCATGTGACTTTCGCGAAGTCACACGTGTGACTTCGACCTTCGCGGGGCGGCCGTTGTTCCCCTTGCGTTCTCCTTCGGCCGCGCCTACCCCGCCGCCATGGTCGCCCCGGCTGAGCCCGATCGCTGGACACCGCGCCGCGTGGTGGCGGATCGCGACCTGACGCTCCTGGTCTATTGCCGTTGCAGGATCCGGCAGGTCGATCCCTGGGCCGTGCCGCGCGTGCATCGCGACAGCGATCTGGCCCGGGTCGGCTTCCGCTGCCGGCGCTGCGATCGCCGCGCGGACCTGGTCGAGGTGGTGCGCGCCCAGGTCGGCGTCAGCGAGACGGTGGCCCGGTTCGCGCCGCCCTAGCCGCCCAGGGCCGCCTCGGCCGCCGCCTGGTCGGCGAAGCGCAGCGCGACCGTCACCACGGGCGTGGCCGGATCGTCCCCGGCCCAGACGCGGCGCAGGGTGGCGGGGCTGACCACTAACGCCTCCAGGTCCGGCCGCGCCGCCAGTCCCTCGGTCGTGATGTTGACGTGCCATCCCGGCACGGCGGGCAGCTCAGCCTCATCGTCGCCTCCCGCGTCGAACAGCGTCCCGATCACATCGGCCTCGATCATCACAGCCACTCCAGCGTCTGCAACTCGCTGACCCCGCCGCGACCTTTGCTGGCCGCGATCACCGCGCCGGCGAT
>JBKBUS010000400.1:0-1975 GCA_046290035.1 Brevundimonas sp. | reverse complement strand
TCGCCACCCACTTCTCGGGCTCCCAGTAGGTGACGCGGGGGTCCGACAGGCCGCCCGTCGCCAGGATCGGCGGATAGGCCATCGCCGAGACCTGATCGTAGGGGCTGTAGCTCATCATGTAGTCGTAGGCCTCGGGGTCCTCGAGCGGGTTGCCCCACTCGGGCCACTCGGGCGGCGTCAGCGGCAGCGAGGTGTCGCTCATGGTGTTGATGACATCGACGAACGGCACCTGGGCGATCACGCCGCCCCAGAGATCGGGACGCATGTTCGTCACCGCCCCCATCAGCAGGCCGCCGGCGGACCCGCCCTGGGCCACGATGCGGCCCGCCCGCGTGTAGCCGCGCTCGATCAGGTGCTCGGCGGCGGCGATGAAGTCGGTGAAGGTGTTCTTCTTGGTGAACTTCCGCGCCTGCAGGAACCAGTTCCAGCCCTTGTCGGAGCCGCCGCGTATGTGGGCGATGGCGAAGATGAAGCCGCGGTCCACCAGCGACAGCCGGCTGGTCGAGAAGCTGGCCGGCATCGGAATGCCGTAGGAGCCGTAGCCGTACAGAAGAACCGGCGCGGAGCCGTCGACCGGCGTGGTGCGGCGACGCAGCACCGTGACCGGAACCAGCTCGCCATCCTCGGTCGGGGCGTTCAGCCGCTCGACGACGTAGTCGGCCGGATCATGGCCCGACGGAACCTCCTGCACCTTGCGCAGCGTGCGCTCGCGCGTCGCCAGGTCGTAGTCGTAGGTTGAGGTCGGGGTGGACGGCGAGTTGTAGCCGTAGCGCATGACCGTGGTGTCGAACTCCGACGCGCCGGAGAGAGACAGGCTGTAGGCAGGCTCGTCGACCGCGATCTCGTGCTCGGCCCCCGCACGGTCGCGGATGACGATCCGGGTGTTGGCGTCGGCGCGCTCCTGGCGGGCGATGAAATCCTTCACCAGGGCCAGACCCTCAATGTAGCGGCCGGGCGTGTGCGGAACCAGATCGGTCCAGTTCGCCTTGCCGGGCGCGTCGGTCGGGGCGGTGACGATCTTGAAGTCCAGCGCGTCGTCGGCGTTGGTGTGGATGACCCAGCGGTCGCCCCAGTGGTCGGCGTCGTACTTGCGGTCCACGACGCGCGGCTCCAGCACGACCGGTGCGGCCGTCGGGTTGTCGCCGGGGATGTAGCGGGCCTCGGAGGTGACCTGGTCGCCGATGCCGATGACGATGAAGCGGTCGTCGGACGTGCGGCCCACGCCGATGAACATGCCTTCGTCCATCTCCTCATAGACCAGGGTGGTCTCGCCGCCGCGCGCGGGGCGACGGAAGATCTTGTCCGGGCGGCCGTTCTCGTTGCGGTTGGTCCAGAAGATCCACTGGCTGTCGGGCGAAAAGGTGAAGCCGCCGTTCGCGGACTCGATCGGCTCCCCGAGCAGTTCGCCGCTGGCGATGTCCTTGACGTAGATGCGGTAAACCTCGGACCCCTGGGCGTCTTCGGAGTAGCCGTACAAGGCGTGGTCCGGACTGGCGCCGGCCTGGCCGACTTCGGAATAGGCCTTGCCCTCGGCCAGCGCGTTGGCGTCCAGCAGGACGACCTCGCCGGTCTCCTGGCCGCGCGGACGGCGGCAATACAGCGGGTGCTGATCGCCGGTGCGATAGCGGATGTAGTACTCCCACGGACCGTCCGGAGCGGGGACGGAGCTGTCGTCCTCCTTGATGCGCCCGCGCATCTCCTGGAACATCGCCTCTTGCAGCGGGAGGGTCGACGCCATCATCGCCTCGCGATAGGCGTTCTCGGCTTCCAGGTGCTCCTTGACGTCGGCCTTGATCAGCGTCGGGTCGCGCAGAACCGCCTGCCAGTTGTCGTCCTTCATCCACTGATAGTCATCGACGCGGACGCGTCCCAGCTGCTCAATGCGGACGGGAATCTTCTTGGCGACGGGCGGGACTGGCATCGAGGCTCCGGGAGATTGGGCGACGGCGGGCGCGGCCGCGACGGCGGCGAGGGC
>JBKBUS010000043.1:7861-8818 GCA_046290035.1 Brevundimonas sp. | reverse complement strand
GGCGATCCGATCCCGATCGCGCCAGTCGCAGAGGTCGCCAGCGTTGAAGACCATCCGGGTGACCTGGGCGCCGCGACCGCGCAGGACCGCCGCGAGACGTCTGGAGAAGCCGCCGAACGGCGCGGTGACGATGAGGAAGCGTCGGTCGGCCAGGTCGTCGCGACGCGAAACGGTCGGAGGGGCGCCTGGGGAATCGACGAGGCGTGGGCCGAAGCCCGAAGGGTTCGCCATGAGGAACAACTCCTAAGCCGCCCTTCGCCCGCTCACCCTAGACAGGCGAGGGAGCGGCCGCAAACGCGGACGCGAGCGAGGGGCCGCCGGCGTCTCGAATTCTTCCGGACGGACAGGCGTCCGGCGAGCGGCCGGCTCCCCGAAGGAAGCCGGCCTCACACGCGTCAGAAGTTGATGTCGATGGTGGCGCGACGGTTGAGGGGTTCGCGCACGCCGTCGGCGGTGGGACGGGCGAGTTGGGTTTCGCCGCGGCCGTCGAGCGAGATGACGCCGCCGTTGACGCCCTGGGCGACCAGCGCGTCCGCGACGGTGCGGGCGCGGCGGTTGGACAGGCCGACGTTGTAGGCGGCCGAGCCCGAGGTGTCGGTGTGGCCGACGATCAGGATGCGGGTCGGGTTGCCCGACTTGGCGTAGTTGGCGGCCTGGGTCACGACCTGCTGGGCCTCGGCCGTCAGGTTGGAGCGATCCCAGTCGAAGTAGACCACGAACTGACGCGCCTGCGGGGCCGGAGCCGGAGCCGGACGCGGCGGGGGCGGCGGAGCCGGGGTCGGCGGGGGCGGCGGCGGAGCCGGGGTCGGCGGCGGCGGCGGGGCCGCGATGGCGCCGAAGCTGTAGCGCAGGCCCAGGCTCACGGTGTGGCTGTTGTCGTAGTCGCCTTCCCAGGTGCCGAAGCTGGTCGCGCCCGGGCCGGTCCCGACGGTGGTGGACTCCCACGACGCGTCGCCG
>JBKBUS010000043.1:4171-7851 GCA_046290035.1 Brevundimonas sp. | reverse complement strand
GTTGGCCCGCTCGGTGATGGCGAAGGCCAGACCCGCGATGCCCTGGGCCGCGAACTCGACCGAGTCGTCGTCCGCCGCCAGCGTCGCCGCACGGTTCGCGCGCAGGTTGCCGATCGTGTCCACGCTGATGCGGTTCACGCCGACGCCCAGGCCCACGAACGGACGGATCCGCGCATCGGCCGCGCCGAAGTCGTAGATCAGGTTCGCCATCAGGGTCTGGGACTCGATGTCGCCTTCCGGCGAGAAGCAGCCGCCCGTCGCCGGGGTCAGGTTGCAGAGGCCCTGGGTGCCCGACACCGCACGCACCGTGCCGATGTCGCCCGAGCGGTACCCGCCCTCGAGCTCAAGGCGCCAGTTCGGGTTGAAACGGTAGCCGAGGCGCGCGAACGCCGCCCAGCCGTCGTTCACTTCCCAGTCCCAGTTCGCACCCGTCGTCGACGATTCCGCGTTGATCCCGTCTTCCATCGTGTGGAAGCCCGCATCAACCGCGCCGTACCAGCCGTTCGGATCCGCAGACGCCGCCGTCGCGGTCAGGGCCATGGCGGCCGCCGTACCGGAAGCGAGAAGCATATTCTTCAACCGCATGGGTCAGAGCCCTCCGCAAACAAATGTCAGATAGCGGCGGTCACGCCGCCTTTGTGCTCTCTACCAGCGTTGCCGCACCCCGACTAGGGGCCTGTGCAGGCTTGTCGACACGCCGCAGGCACCGTTGCCCGCAGGTGACAGGTCTGCGAGTCTCCGGTTCATGCGCTTCGAAAGCCCCGATCCGTTCATCATCGCCGAAGCCGGGGTCAATCACAACGGCGACGAGACGACGGCGATGCGTCTGATCGAAGCCGCCAAGGCCTCGGGCGCGGACGCCGTCAAGTTCCAGACCTTCGATCCCGCCGAGATCGCCGCGCCCTCCGCGCCCAATGCGGCCTACCAGGCGGCGGCGGGCGATGCCGACGGCCAGCTGGCCATGCTCCAAAGG
The DNA here is from genome assembly GCA_046290035.1 of Brevundimonas sp. Lineage (GTDB taxonomy): Bacteria > Pseudomonadota > Alphaproteobacteria > Caulobacterales > Caulobacteraceae > Brevundimonas. The sequence continues at coordinate 6,878 of JBKBUS010000043.1, read as the reverse complement.
CTGACCTTGCCGCGCGAGGCGATCCGACGGCTCTGGTCCCATGCGGAGCGGGTGGGGATTCCGATTCTTTCGACGCCCTTCGACGTCGAGTCGGCCCGGTTCCTCGTGGGCGAGCTGGGCATGCCGCGCATCAAGGTCGGCTCGGGGGAGCTGACGAACCTGCCGCTGATCGTCGATCTGGCCCGGCTGGGCCCGCCGCTCATGCTGTCCACCGGAATGGCCGACATGGAGGAGGTCAGCCGCGCGCTCGACGCCGTCGCGTTCGGGGTCCTGGCGGACGGCCGGGCGCGTCCCGACATGGCCGCGCTTCGGGAGGCGGGCGCCAGCGCCGAGGCGCAGAACGTACGGGCCCGGACGGTCGTCTTTCAGTGCACCACTCAGTATCCGGCGCCCATCGACCAGGCCAACCTACGGGTGCTCGAAAGCTTTCGCGCCGAAGGGGTGATCCCCGGCTATTCCGACCACACCGAGGGGGTGCTGGCCGCCCAGGCGGCGACGGCGCTCGGCGCCCGTGTGATCGAGAAGCACCTGACCCTGTCGCGGGACATGCCGGGTCCGGACCATCGGGCCTCGATGGAGCCGCCCGCGTTCGCCGAGCTGGTGCGCGGGGTGAAGGCGGTCCGGGCCGCCCTTGGGGACGGCGTCAAGCGGCCGGCGCCGTCGGAACTGGAGAACCGGTCGGTGGCGCGTCGCACTCTGGTCGCGGCGCACGACATCGAAGCCGGCCGGCCGCTCGACGCCGCGAGCGTGGCCGTTCGCCGCGCCGGCTCCGGTCCGGCCCCGGCCGATCTCTGGCGACTGCAGGGTCGCCCGGCCAGGCGCGCCTATCGCGCCGGCGAGATCATCGACCGAGAGGAGCTGGAACGGTGACCCGGCGGATCGCCCTGTTCACCGCGACCCGCGCCGAGTACGGCCTGCTGCGCCCGGTGGCGCGGGCGATGCGTCGCATCGGCGGGCTCGAGCCCCTCTGGATCGTCGGCGGCGCGCATCTGTCGTCGCGCCTGGGCGCCACCGCCGCCGAGATCGAGGCCGACGGCGAGCCGATCGCGGTCCGCATGTACACGGCGCCGCGGGACGACACGCCGGCGGCGATCGCCGAGGCCGCCGCCCGCACCCTGGACGAGACGGCGCGGGCGCTGGCGCAGCTGGATCCGGCGGCGCTGATCGTGCTGGGCGATCGCACGGAGCTGCTCGGGGCCGCCTCGGCCGCCGTTTGCCTCGGCGTCCCCCTCGTCCACCTCGAAGGGGGGCACGTCACCGAAGGCGCCGTGGACGACCGCGTTCGGCATGCGGTCAGCAAGCTGGCGGATCTCCACCTGACGGCCCACGAGACCTACGCCCGCCGCCTTCGGCAGCTCGGGGAGCCGCCCGAGCGGGTCTTCGTCGTGGGCTCCACCGGGCTGGACGATCTGCTCTCGGTCCCCCGGGTCAGCCGCGATGAGGCGGCCGCCCGCCTGGGCGTGGACCTCGGGCCCGGTCATGTGCTGGTCGCCTGGCACCCCGAAACCCTGTCGCCGCGCTCGCCCCGGCAGGCGGTCCGAGCGGTGCTTGAGGGCGTCGTGCGGAGCGCGGGCGAGCGCCGACTGATCCTGACGTCTCCCAACGCCGACGCCGGGCGCGAGGCCGTGCAGGCGGAGCTGGAGGACTTCGTCAGCCGCCATCCGGGCCGGGCCTTCCTGTTCCCCTCCCTGGGGCGCGAGCGCTGGGCCGCCGCCCTGGCGACGGCGCAGGCGCTGGCGGGCAACTCGTCCGCCGGAGTGATCGAGGCGCCCGCGCTGGGGGTGCCGGCGGTCAATGTGGGCGACCGGCAGAAGGGGCGGTTGCGGCCGCCCGGCGTCATCGACTGCGCGGTGTCCGCCGACGCTGTGGCGGACGCGCTGGCCAAGGCGCTGGATCCGACCTTCAGGGCCGGTCTGTCCCCTGATCCTTTGGCGGACGGGCGCGCCGCCGACCGGATCGCCGCCGTTCTCGCGCAGGCGGATTTCCAGGCCCTGCGGCGCAAGCCCTTCGTGGATCAGGCCTTGACCGACGGCCGAGCCGCCGCGCCGACGACCGGGCTCTAGGCGAGCGAGAAATCCGCGCCGCCCAGGTCGGGCAGCGCCGCGGCGCTGTCCGCCAGCTGCTCATAGGCGGCGAAGATGTGGTAGAACGAGCTGGCGGGCGCCGGTTCGTCGACGAAGGAGCCGTCGGCGTTCATCTTGTCGCGCCACGTGCCGTTCGCCCGCAGATACCGCTCCAGTCCCGCCAAGGCGGCCTCCGCCTCGGCGACATAGGCCGCCCGGTCCTCGGGAAGGCGCTCCGCCAGCAGAAGCGACGCCTTGAGCCGTTCGGTCTGGGGCCACAGCCGGGCGCGCGACGACGCGATGCGCAGCTGGTCGTCCAGGGCGTCGACGGCCACGCCTCGAGCATGATCGACGCCCGCCGAGCCGACCTGGAACAGCCGTTTGGCGGCGTCCAGCGCTTCGGCGTCGCCGCGTCGCCCGCTCCAACGCGCCAGCAGCCAGGCCCATTCGAACTGATGCCCCGGCTCAACCAGACGACCATCGGCGCCGTCGGCCGGAGCCCAGGCCTCGTCGAAGAATTCACGCAGGAATCCGCCCGAGCGGTCGATGAAGCGGCTTCGGCACAGATCGACGATCTCGTCCGCCACCCGGCGCCATGCGCCGTCAGGCGCCAGCTCCTCCCAGGCGAGGGCCGCCTCGAGCAG
>JBKBUS010000043.1:0-4161 GCA_046290035.1 Brevundimonas sp. | reverse complement strand
GACCATGTTCGCCGCGAAATCCGGCATGGCGCGCCCCAGCCGGAGCTGGCGCAGCGTGACCTTCAGCGACTGCGGCGACTTGGTCTTCAGCGTCGACAGTTGCGCCGCCGCCCAGTCGGTGCGCTCGGCCTCCAGCGCCGCAAGCACGCGATCGGCTCGCTGGTCCAGATCATCCGGCCCCGCGCCCGCGCGCTGGAGCACGGCCATGGCGAACAGGGCGAAGGCCTGGTCATAGAGGGACGCGGTCTCGTCGAGCACGCGGCCCCCTGAGGCCGTCAGGGTGGCGAACCGCCCGTCCGGACGCGCGGCGGTCTCGATGAAGCGCTGAAAGCCGCGCGTCGCCACCGGCCGCCAGGGCCCTCTCCAGCCGCGCAGGCCGGCCGCGCCCAGCACATAGGCCTGGCGCGCCTGGACCCTGGCGCGGCGGTGCCCGTCCTGCGCCCGTCCGCTCTGGTCGACCGCGTCGGTGAAGGCCCCGTCGGGCTCGACGCCCAGCGTCGTCCAGAGGGGCAGGGCGCTGGTGCGGATCCAGCGGGCGAACCGGGTCGCGGCGTCCGCGAAGGATTCGTTCGCCTCCGCCGACGACAGGGGTGTGCGATTGGCGATCGTCCTGACCTCCTGCGCCCGATCCAGCGCGCAGACCAGCACCGCGTCGGGTTCGACGATCACCGCGATGTCCCGCACGCCCAGCGTGGCGACGGCGACCCCCTCCGGCGCGTGCACGTAGCAGCCGGGGGCGGGATCGTCCGCCCGCTGCGGCCCATCTTCCGCCGCCTCCGCGCGTGCAATGGCGTCCCACGCTCCGAGGTCGGACCAGGTGAACGTGACCGGCAGCACCCAGGCGCGGGTCGTGTTCTCCATGACGGCGTAGTCGATCGACAGCTTCGGCGCCTGGGCGAAGGCCTGGCCGAGCCGAAGGATGCGCCCCGGGGCGACCGGGTGAGGCTTGGCCGCCGCGGCGGCCGCGGTCGCCGCCTCGGCGATCTCGGGCGCATGCGCCGCCAGCTCCTCCAGCAGCACGTCCGCGCGGACGATGAAGTTGCCGCTGTTCCAGAGATATCCCTCGCTGATCCAGCGCGCGGCGGTTTCCGCGTCCGGCTTCTCGACGAAGGCGGCCACCGGGGACGGACCCGGGGCGGACGGACGGATGTAGCCATAGGCGGGCGAGGGCTCCGTCGGGGCCACGCCCAGGGTCACCAGCCGCCCGGCCTCAGCCATGTCCGCGGCATCCGTCACGGCCTTGCGAAAGGCCTCGCCGTCCGGAACGTGATGATCGGAGGCGACGAAGGCGGCGACCGCCCCGGGGTCCTGTCGGGCCAGCCACGCTGCGGCGGCGGCCATCGCCGGGCCGGAGTCGCGGGCCTCCGGCTCTAGCAGGATCACCGCCTCCAGCCCGATTTCCGACAGCTGTCGCCGGATGGTCGGCAGGTGTCCGACGCCCGCGACGACGATAAGGGCGCCGTCCTGACCGGCCACGGGCGCGACCCGCAGCGCGGTCTCCTGGAACAGCGAGTGGGGCCCGATCAGAGAGATGAACTGCTTGGGCCGCCCCGGGCGCGAGGCGGGCCACAGGCGGGCGCCCGAGCCGCCGCACATGATCACCGGATAGCGCGCCATGAACCGTCTCAGAACCCCGCCCAGGTTGCGCGTTTAGCAAAGCCCAGTAGGGCGGCGATAGTCCTGCGCCTCCCCGGGGCCGGGTGGATCAACCCCTCAGCGCCGCCACGAATCGGTCGCGCCACAGGCCGACGTCGGAGGCGCGCACCGCCTGCATCAGGCTTTCCCAGCGGCGGACCCGCTCCTCGCGCGGCATGGTCAGCGCCGTGCGGATGGCCTCGGACATCTCCTCGCGCGCATAGGGATTGACGATCAGGGCGTCTTTCAGCTCGGCCGCCGCGCCGGCGAAGCGCGACAGGATCAGCACGCCGGGATCCTCCGGGTCCTGGGCGGCCACGAACTCCTTGGCGACCAGGTTCATTCCGTCCCTGAGCGGGGTCACCAGCCCGACCTTGGCCGCGCGATAGATGCCCGCCAGCTGGTCGCGGCGATAGGTGCGGTTCAGGTAGCGGATCGGCTGCCAGTCCATGTCGGCGAACTCGCCGTTGATCCGTCCGGCCAAGGCGTCCAGCCGGCCGCGGATGTCCTGATAGGTGTCCACGTCGTCGCGCGACAGGGGCGTGACCTGCAGCAGGAACACCTGCCCGCGGCTGTCCGGGTGGTCCCTCAGGAACTGCTCATAGCCCTCCAGGCGCTGCTCCAGCCCCTTGGAGTAGTCCAGTCGATCGACGCCGACGATCATGGACCTGAACACCGAAGACGCCGCCATGCGGTCGTAGGTGCGCCGCCCCAGGGTCGACTCGCGGGCCGCGATGAAGCCTTCGACATCGATGCCGATCGGGAACACGCCCAGCCGCGCGACGCGTCCGAACGCCTCCATCCGCCCGTCGTCCAGCCTGCGGCCGCCCGCTTCGGCCAGGACGTAGTCGGCGAGCAGCTCCTTCCACTCTTCGGTGTGGAAACCGATCAGGTCGTAGTCGAACAGGCTTTCGACCAGCCGCCGGTGGAAGGGCAGGGTGACCAGCAGCTGCCGCGCCGGCCAGGGCGTGTGCAGGAAGAAGCCCATGCGGTTCTGCACCCCGAGCCGCCTCAGCTCCTTGGCCAGCGGGATCATGTGGTAGTCGTGGATCCAGATCAGGTCGTCGGCCTGGATCAGCGGCGCCAGAACCTCGGCGAAGCGCCGGTTCACCCGCTCATAGCCTTCGCCGTAGGACCGTTCGTAGGCCGTCAGATCGACCCGGTGGTGGAACAGGGGCCACAGGGTCTTGTTGGCGTAGCCGTTGTAGTATTCCTCGACGTCCTGCGCCTCCAGGTCGACCAGGCCGACGGTGACGCCCGCCCGGTCCTCGGTCTTCAACTCGCCGGTGAAGGTCTCGCACGTCTCGCCGGACCAGCCGAACCAGAAGCCGTCGTACTTTCGCAGCGCCGCCGACAGGGCCATGGCCAGGCCGCCTGCCGAGCCGGCCGCCGGGTCCGCGGGCGCCGAGACGCGGTTGGAGACGACGATCAGTCTGCTCATGGCCGCCTCACCGCACGTCCGTCCAGGAGCGGCTGAGAAGGATGGCGCAGTTGATCACGCCCACCAACGAGTAGGTCTGCGGATAGTTGCCCCATAGCTCTCCGTCCTCGATTGATATGTCCTCGCTCAGCAGGCCCGCGGGCGTGCGCCGCGACAGCATCTCCTCGAAAATGGCCCGCGCCTCCGCGTCGCGGCCGTTCTGGTGCAGCGCCTCGATGAACCAGAAGGTGCAGAAGTTGAACGCCGTCTCCGGCTCGCCGAAGTCGTCCGGCTCGACGTAGCGGAACAGGTAGGGCCCCTTCTTCAGGTCCCGCTCGATGGCGTCGAAGGTGGCGACCTGGCGCGGGTCCATCGGATCGAGGAAGCCCAGGTCCGTGAGTTGCAGCAGAGACGCGTCCAGCTCCCGCCCGCCGAAGCTGGCCGCGAAGCGCCCCTCGTCCGGCAGGAAGGTCTCCTTCTCGATCCGCGCGCGGACCAGATCGGCCCGCTCCCGCCAGTGGTCGGCCCGCTCGGTCAGGCCCAGGTGCGTCGCCGCCTTGGCCAGCCGGTCCAGCGCGGCCCAGCACATGACCGAGGAATAGGTGTGCACCCGCGCGATGGTGCGGAACTCCCAAAGACCCGCGTCGGTCTGGTCGTGCATCTGAAAGGCCCGCTCGCCGACGGGCTCGAGCGCCTCGAAGTCCTCGATCGTGCCCGGCCGCAGGAGGCGCTGGTCGTAGAAGGCCTGAACCAGCGGCAGGACGATCTGTCCGTACACGTCATGTTGCAGGTGTTCGTGCGCCTGGTTGCCGACGCGCACCGGCTTCATGCCGCGATAGCCCTTGACGGTGTCGACGATGCGCTCGCCGATGCCGGGCTCCAGACCCACGCCATACACCGGCTGGACGTGGCCGCCGCCGGAATCGTCGACGAGGTTGCGAAGATAGCCGAGGTAGTTCTCCAGGATGTCGACCGCGCCCAGCCGGTTCAGCGCCCGCACCGTATAGTAGGCGTCGCGGATCCAGCAGTAGCGATAGTCCCAGTTGCGCCCGCTCTCGGGGAACTCCGGCACGGACGTCGTCAGGGCCGCGACGATGGCCCCGGTC
>JBKBUS010000399.1:0-2002 GCA_046290035.1 Brevundimonas sp. | reverse complement strand
TGTAGGCGTCAACCGTGGCCATCAGCGCCAGGATCGACTCTTCGCCGATCTTGGGGTTGCCGCCGTCGATCGCCACCTTGGCCGAACCCTTGGTGATCGGAATGTCGTCGCCCGGGAACTGGTACGACGAAAGCAGCTCGCGCACTTCCATCTCGACCAGCTCGAGCAGCTCTTCGTCGTCGACCAGGTCGACCTTGTTCATGTAGACGACCAGGGCCGGAACGCCGACCTGACGGGCCAGCAGGATGTGCTCGCGGGTCTGGGGCATCGGGCCGTCGGCGGCCGAGCACACCAGGATCGCGCCGTCCATCTGGGCGGCGCCCGTGATCATGTTCTTCACGTAGTCGGCGTGACCCGGGCAGTCCACGTGCGCGTAGTGACGGTTCGCCGTCTCATACTCCACGTGCGCCGTGTTGATCGTGATGCCGCGCGCCTTCTCCTCCGGCGCCGCGTCGATGTCCGCATAGGCCATCGCCTTCGCCCCGCCCGCCTTCGCCAGCGTCATCGTGATCGCCGCCGTCAGCGTCGTCTTGCCGTGGTCAACGTGACCAATCGTGCCGATGTTGCAGTGCGGCTTCGTGCGTTCGAACTTTTCCTTGGCCATTCTCTAGCTCCTTAGGCCCCGAGACCGGGGTTCCTCTTGGTTTCGGGGTTAAGTTTAGGCGGAGTACTTCTTGATCACTTCGTCGGCGACGTGTTGCGGCACCGGATCGTAGTGGTCGTACTGCATGGTGAACTGGGCCCGGCCCTGGGACATGCCGCGCAGGGTGTTCACATAGCCGAACATGTTCGCCAGCGGCACGAAGGCGTTCACCACCGTGGCGTTGCCGCGCATGTCCTGGCCCTGGATCATGCCGCGACGACCGTTCAGGTCGCCGATGACCGAACCCAGGTATTCTTCCGGCGTCACGACCTCGACGGCCATGATCGGCTCGAGCAGCTTCGGCCCGCCCTTCTCGCGCAGCTCCTTGAAGGCCGCGCGCGAGGCGATTTCGAACGCCAGCACCGAGGAGTCGACGTCGTGGAAAGCGCCGTCGACCAGGGTCGCCTTGAAGTCGATCAGCGGGAAGCCGGCCAGCAGGCCGTTCTCCTTGGCGGACTCGAGGCCCTTCTGGACGCCGGGGATGTATTCCTTCGGCACCGCGCCGCCGACGATGGCGGACTCGAACACGAAGCCCGAGCCCGGCTCGCCCGGCTCGAACACCAGCTTGACGCGGGCGAACTGGCCCGTGCCGCCGGTCTGCTTCTTGTGGGTGTAGTCGATCTCGGTCTTGCGCGAGAGGCTCTCGCGATAGGCCACCTGCGGCGCGCCGATGTTGGCCTCGACCTTGTAGGTGCGCTTCAGGATGTCGATCTTGATGTCCAGGTGCAGCTCGCCCATGCCCTTCAGGATCGTCTGGCCCGACTCGTGGTCGGTCGAGACGGTGAAGGAGGGGTCCTCCGAAGCCAGCTTGGCGAGCGCCACGCCCAGCTTCTCCTGGTCGGCCTTGGACTTCGGCTCCACGGCGATCTCGATGACCGGCGCGGGGAACTCCATGCGCTCCAGGATGACCGGCGACTTGATCGGGTCGCACAGGGTGTCGCCGGTGCGGGTCTCCTTCAGGCCGGCCAGGGCGACGATGTCGCCGGCGTAGGCTTCCTTGATGTCCTCGCGGTTGTTGGAGTGCATCAGCAGCATGCGGCCGACGCGCTCCTTCTTGTCGCGCGAGGAGTTCAAGAGGCCCATGCCGGTCTCCATCTTGCCGGAGTAGATCCGGCAGAAGGTCAGCGAGCCGACGAAGGGGTCGTCCATGATCTTGAACGCCAGGACCGACAGGGGCTCGTCGTCCGAGGCCTTACGGACCACTTCCTCTTCGGTCTTGTAGTCGATGCCCGGGGTCGGCGGGATGTCGACCGGCGACGGCAGGTAGTCGACGACGGCGTCGAGCAGCGGCTGAACGCCCTTGTTCTTGAAGGCCGAGCCGCAGAGGATCGGATAGAAGGCGCCGGTCAGAACGGCCTT
>JBKBUS010000398.1:0-2024 GCA_046290035.1 Brevundimonas sp. | reverse complement strand
TTCCGCCGTCGCGGACGGGACGCTGGTCGCGCTCTGTCAGTTGCGGGCCGGTCGGCTCGAACCCGACCGCGTTTTCAACCTCTCCTGACGCGTCGCCAAGGCGATGCCGACGGAGCGCCCAACGCCCTCAAGCAGCGAGGCCTCGCAGGCCGAGCGGTAGGGCAAGAAAGGTACTTACGATGTCGATCACCGCCGAGCGCAAGGCTCAGGTCATCGCCGACAACGCCCGTTCCGAGGGCGACACCGGTTCGGCCGAGGTCCAGGTCGCGATCCTGTCGGAACGCATCTCGAACCTCACCGAGCACTTCAAGACCCACAAGAAGGACAACCACTCCCGCCGCGGCCTGCTGAAGCTGGTCTCGCAGCGCCGGAGCCTTCTGGACCACCTGAAGAAGTCCGACGAGCCGCGCTACGCCGCGCTCATCGAAAAGCTGGGCCTGCGCCGCTAAGCGCCGCAAGGTTTTGGCAGGGGCCTCCGACCGGGGGCCCCTTGCCTTATCGGCCCGACCGCGTCCGGGCATTCGAAGACGCGAACCGCAGGGGGCCGAGACCGGTCTCCACAACGCCGGCGGCGCGTCATCCGGATGCGTCGCCTATCTGGGACCGAAGGACGTAAGACCCCCTGACCGCCCGCCCCCGCAGGCAATCCGGCCGCGGGACGAGAGAGAGACATTCATGTTCGACATCAAGAGAAAGACGATCGAGTGGGCCGGACGGCCGCTGACGCTCGAGACCGGCCGCATGGCCCGCCAGGCCGACGGCTCGGTGCTGGCCACCTACGGCGAGACCGTGGTCCTGGCCACCGTCGTCTACGCCCGTCAGCCGAAGCCCGGCCAGGACTTCTTCCCGCTGACGGTCAACTACCAGGAAAAGACCTTCGCCGCCGGCAAGATTCCGGGCGGCTATTTCAAGCGTGAAGGCCGCCCCTCCGAGAAGGAGACGCTGGTCAGCCGCCTGATCGACCGCCCGATCCGCCCGCTGTTCGTCAAGGGCTTCAAGAACGAGGTCCAGGTCGTCGTGACCGTGCTGCAGCACGACATGGAGAACGACCCCGACATCGTAGCCATGGTCGGCACCTCGGCCGCCCTGACCATCTCCGGCGTGCCCTTCATGGGCCCGATCGGCGGCGCCCGCGTCGGCGTCATCGACGGTGAGTACGTGCTGAACCCCACCATCGCGCAGATGGAGGAGTCCGACCTCGACCTGGTCGTGGCCGGCACCCAGGACGCCCTGATGATGGTCGAGTCCGAGGCCAAAGAGCTGTCGGAAGACAAGATGCTGGGCGCGCTGATGTTCGCCCACAAGGGCATGCAGCCGGTGATCGACGCGATCATCGAGCTGGCCGAGCACGCCGCCAAGGAGCCGTTCGACTTCCAGCCCGAAGACGTTTCGGACGCCGTGGCCGCCATCAAGGCCCTGGTCGGAGAGGACATCAAGGCCGCCTACGCCATCACCGGCAAGCACGAGCGTCGCGACGCCGTCGTCGCCGCCAAGAAGAAGGCCGCCGAGGCTCTGGTCGTCTCCGAGGCGAACCCGAACGGCTTCGACGCCACCAAGTTCGCCACCGCCTTCAAGGAGTGCGAGGCCGACGTCCTGCGTCGCGACATCATCGAGAACGGCCACCGCGTCGACGGCCGCGCGCTGGACAAGGTCCGCGCCATCGTCTCGGAAGTCGGCGTCCTGCCGCGCACCCACGGCTCGGCTCTGTTCACCCGCGGCGAAACCCAGGCGCTGGTCGTGGCCACGCTGGGTACTGGCGAGGACGAGCAGTACGTCGACGCCCTGCAGGGGACGTACAAGGAAAGCTTCCTGCTGCACTACAACTTCCCCCCCTATTCGGTGGGCGAAGCGGGCCGCATGGGATCGCCCGGCCGTCGTGAGATCGGCCACGGCAAGCTGGCCTGGCGCGCGATCCGGCCGATGCTGCCGACCAAGGAAGATTTCCCCTACACCATCCGTCTGGTGTCGGAGATCACCGAGTCCAACGGCTCCTCGTCGATGGCCACCGTCTGCGGCTCGTCACT
>JBKBUS010000042.1:0-9047 GCA_046290035.1 Brevundimonas sp. | reverse complement strand
CCGGGTCACCGTGGTCACCGGCGACGGTCCGTCGCCCGCCCCGCGGATGAGGGTGCCGGTGACGACGATCTCCTCGACCTCGGTGACCTCGAGCGCCTCCGTGCTCTGGATTGGTCGAACCACGAGGACGTCCGAGGCCGTGCGCCGCGCTTCGAGCCCGGTCCCGGCGAGCAGGCGCGCCAGCGCCGCGTCGATCGTCATGCGTCCGCGCACTTCCGGGGCCGTGCGCCCGGCCACCGCCGAGGGATCGAACAGCAGCCGCTGGCGCGACTGCGACGCCGCCCGTCGCAGGCTCCGCTCCAGAGGCCCGGAAGGCAGGGCGAAGTCGACGACGGCCTCGGCCGGCGTCTGAGCCGCCGCCGGAACGGCCGGAACGGCAAGGGCGCCCAGCGGCATGAGGCCGAGGGCGGTGGTGGTCAAAATCTGTCTGAGTCTCATGGGCGTCTCCCCGTCGTTGGCCGCAAAGGGGCGGCGGGGAGAAAGACGCCGACCGGTCCGGCGCACCCTGACGGGCCGACGAGAAAAAATCAGCCCGACCCCGGCTCGAGCCGGATCTCCTGGGGCGCGACCCGCACTGTCAGCCCGTGAAGCTCTGCGGCGGCCTCGGCGAAGGCGGGCCCGTGGCCGGCGTCGAACACGCCGCTGATCGGCAGGTCGGCGTCGACGCCCGCCGCCAGCCGCAGCGGGCGGGTCTCATAGCGGTTGACCTCGGCGATCGCCGCGGACAGGGGCACGCCGTCGAACTCGAGCCGACCCTCGGTCCACGCCACGGCCGCGCGCACGTCCACGGGCGCCGGCCTGGGGGCGATCGGACCTCCGGCGACGATCTGCTGTCCCGGCGCGAGCCGCCAGTCGCGGGCCTCGGCTCCTTCCGCCTTCACTGAGACTCCGCCCTCAAGCAGGGTGACCCGCACCGCTTCGCCGTCGCGGCGGACGTCGAAACGGGTGCCCAGCGCGATTACGTTGACGTCTCCGGCCCGCACGGTGAAGGGCCGTGAGGGGTCATGGGCGACGCTGAACAGAGCCTGGCCGGAGACCAGGACGAGGTCGCGCCGGCCGTCCCGCAGCCGCGCCGTCAGGCGGGTGGCGGTGTCCAGATGCACCTCCGACCCGTCCTCCAGCCGCACGAGCCGCCGCTCTCCGGTCGCCGTGCTGTAGGTGACCGGACGCGTCTGCAGCCACCAGCCGCCGACCCCGGCGAAGGCCAGCACCGCCACGCCGGCGGCCACGGCGACGCCCCGCATGGGGAACCGCGGCCCGCGGTGAGGACGCACCACCGCCTCGGCCAGGGCCGCCTGGATCTCGGGGTCGTCGCGCAGCGCGCCGCTGCGCGCCCAGGCGGCCTCGACGGCCGCATAGGCGTCGCGATGGGCCGGCGTCGCGCGCCAGGCGCGGAAGGCCTCCAGGTCGCCGACGCTGACCGTGCGGGCGTTCAGCCGCGCGAACCAGTCGGCGGCCTCCTTCCGGATCCGCGCGTCGGGGATCGATCCGGTCATCCGCCTCCGCCTCAGTCGTCCAGCCGCTCGGCGCATCGGGCCAGAGCCCGGGACATGCGCCATTCGACCGTCTTCACGGATATATTCAAGTGACGCGCGATGGATTCATAGGTGAGCCCGCCGACGCGGCTCAGCAGAAAGACCTCCCGCAGGGGGTCCGGCAGGTCCAGGATCACCTGCTTGAGCAGCAGCTGCTCGGCCTGCTCGCCGGCCACCCCGGGGCCGGCGTCCTCGCGCCACGTCGTCGGACGCGGCCGCCGCGCGCTTCGCCTCGCCCGATCCAGAGCCAGGCGCGAGGCGACCCGCCACAGGAAGGCCCGGGGGCTGCGGATCTCCGAGACGCGTCCCGAGGCCAGGACCCTCACCCAGGTGTCCTGCACAAGTTCCTCGGCCGCCTCGGTCCCGAAGCGTCGCTGCAGCAGGGACCTCAGCCAGCCGGCATGTCCTCGGAAGAGGATGTCGGCCCCCGGGCCCGGCTCGTCCGGCTCGTCCGGCTCAGGCTCGGATGCGTGCAGGGGGTCTGCAGAGTTCGACACGGGCTCGCCTCCATCTCGAGGCGAGCCCGGCCGAAGCACCGGGTGTTGAGAACATGCTTGAGGCATGCGCGGGCGCCTTTAGCCCCCGAAGGAGCCTGGACATACGCGCTCGCCACGCCGCTGCCGCGGATCGGTGAAGTCGTCTCAAGCGAGGTTCTCACGCCTCGGCGTCGCTGCGCGACGCGCCTGGATTATCCGCCTGAAGCCCGTCTGTGATCAATAGCCGCCAGACTTGAGATCGCCCTCAAAGCCCCCTGCGCGTCCGCCGCCGGGTGAGCGCCCGCGGTCCGACCTCATCCGGAAATCCCTGTCTGGCCCAGTGAGCCGGGCCTGACGGCCGGACGCGCCCAGACCTCGAGGCTGTGCAGGATCGGCATCAGAGACTGACCGGTCGACGTCAGACGATAAGCCTCCCCACGCCGCGCAGGCGCGAGAACGATCCCACGTCGCACGAGCAGGCTCAGACGTTCGCTCAGCACCTTTGGGGTCACTTCGGGCAGAAGCGCGCCGAGCTCCCCGAACCGCTTCGGACTCAGCGAGAGGTGATAAAGAATGAGGGCGTTCCAGCGATGTCCCAGGAAAGCGAGCCAGACCTCGACGGAACAGATTTCCGCGCGGCGAAAGAAGGCGTCGTCCCTCTGATCGAGTGTTCGGTTCAAGCCTGCTTCCCGTTTGGATACGACGGAGGGCTCATGCCATCTGCCGAGGACCATCATAGCTGAGAGGGTCCGGAATGGTCAGGCGGAAGTTCATCGTGGGGGGCGCCGCGAGCGGCATGATCGTCGCGAACTCGGCCTTGGGGGCGAGCAGTGATGATCAGAAGGCCCGCCGCTTCTTCGCCGCCCAGCAGCGGGTCGAGACCCCCTTTGGTCGGGTCGCATTCGTCGAGGCCGGGGAGGGGGACGCCGCCCTCTTCCTGCACGGCTGGCCCCTGAACGGCTTTCACTGGATGGGCGCCATGGACCTCCTGAGCAGCGCGAGGCGATGCATTGCGCCCGACTTTCTCGGCCTCGGCTACAGCGAGGCTCCTGAGTACGCTGACCTGTCGCCCCTGGCTCAGGCGCGAATGATCCTGGCCTTCATGGACGCTTTGTCCATTCTTCGAGCTGACCTGGTGGCGAACGACAGCGGCGTCGCGGTCGCGCAGATCCTCGCCGCGCTGCATCCAGACCGGGTCCGGTCCCTGCTTCTGACCAACGGCGACGTTCACACGAACAGCCCGCCCGAAGCTCTGGCGCCGGCTCTGGCCGCGGCCAGATCCGGCGAGCTGGCAGGGCTGATCGCTCGACATCTGGAGGACACGACCTTTGCGCGCTCTCCGCTTGGTCTGGGCGGCATCTGCTGGACCGATCCTTCCAATCTCACGAACGAGGCGCTTGAGGTCTACTTCCGGCCGCTGCTCGCGACGCACCGGGCACGCGCCCAGTTTCAGGCCTACGGGGTCGCCTTCGAGCCGAATCCGTTGCCTGCGATCGAGCCGATGCTGCGTGCGTATGAAGGTCCCGCGCGCATGGTGTGGGGGACCGGTGACATTCACTTTGCAACAGCCTGGGCCGAGTGGCTGGACCGCTCGCTTCCCGGCTCTCGAGGCGTCCGCCTGGTCGAAGGGGCGAAACTCTTCTTCACGGAAGAGTATCCTGACCTCCTCGCTGAGGAGGCCCTTGCCCTGTGGGCCTGAAGGTTGAGGGCGCGAGATCGCGACGCTCCTGTCCCACCCGGCCGCCCAGCAGACGCGACGCGACTGGCGAGATTCAGGCAGACGTGTCGATCACCTGGTCAAATCCCGCCGCGGGCATCCGGCTGGCGAAGTACCAGAGCTCCGCCGCATGCCACTGGCGTTCCCAGGGGCCGATCTCGCCTTCGCGCTGCATCAGACGCTCCCGACGAACCTCGTCGCTGACCGTGGCCAGGATTCTGATGTCGAGCAGATCGTGCAGATCTGGATGGCAGCTGTAGACGCCCTCGACGAGGATCAGCCCGTTTGGCTCGACCCGAGTGATCCGTCTCTCCAGCCGCCCGTCAAAGGCCTCCCAGTCAAAGGCGCGGTACTCGATGGGTCGACCAGCCCTCAGGTCTCTGAGCACCGCCGCAAGGCGGGGTCGATCGATGCAGATCTCCGCCAGGTGCTCAGGGGTGGCTTCAATGAGCGTCGTGCCGCCCGCGAAGAAGTCGTCGCCGCCGATCACTGCAGCGGAGGTTTCCGCGGCGATCGCCGCCGCCAGGGTCGACTTGCCGACGCCGCTGCGTCCATCCAGACCGACAATGAGCGGCCGTCCTGTCGCCTGCAGCGATGACAGCGTCCCGATCAGCTCAGAAAGGGTGATGGTCACAGGAGATGCTCGCCAGGAAGGGATACGCTCAGGCGGCATGCTGCAGGATGTTGAGCAGACGCCCGAAGGGATCGCGCACGAAGAACCGCTCCACACCCCACGGCTCACGAACGGGGCCATACGCGGGCTGATGCCCTGCCGCAAGCAGCGTCTCAAGCAGAGCATGGAGGTCATCCACCTCGATCGACAGATCCGGGACCGGCGTTCCGGACCCGCCGTCACTCGCGAAACTGATCTGCGGACGCGCCTGACCGGTCCCAACCAGGGTGATGATCCAGCCATGGTCCATGGCGACCTCCATGCCCAGCAGCTCTCCATAGAAGCGCCGCGCCGCCTCCATGTCCTCGGTGGCCACATTGGCGACAACACGCCTCACGCTCATGTCTGTGCTCCATGCATGCGCTCATCGACGCCGGCGCTCTTGGGTCTCTCCGTCGTGCAGCGCCTTTCCGATGCCGAAGACGGCGGCGGCGGCGCCTCCGAGGAACGCCTTCCTCATGGCCGGCGGCAGATCGAGGTCATCCAGCCCCTTCAGGCAGGCGCTTGGCGCCAGCATGGGCCAGTTGCTGCCGAACATCACCCGCCGGCGGCCGACGCCTCGCATATAGTCCCGAAACTCCGCAGGAAGGCGCTCGATGACATAGGCAGAGGTGTCGACGAATAAGTTCTCGAACTTGATCGTGAGCGAGGCCACTTCGGCGACCCATGGGTAGCCGACATGGCGCCCGACCACCCTGAGCTCCGGAAAGTCGAGCAGAACGTCCTCGAGATAGGGGATCGGTCGCCCGGTATCGGAACGGCGCAGCGGACCGGTGTGACCGATCTGGGTGCAGACCGGCACGCCGGCCTCGGCGCAGGCCGCGTAGATCGGATAGAACCGGCGGTCGTTCGGCGGCAGGTCCCAGAGCCAGGGGACGATGCGCACGCCCACGAAGCCCTCACCCTCGACCCACCGCCGCACCTCGCGCACGGCCTGAACGGGATGTCGGACGTCCACCGCGGCGAGCCCCCGAAAACGGTCCGGCGCGGCCTCAATCTGGGCCGCCACCTCCTCATTGCTGATGAGGTCCCCTTCAGGCCCATGCCAGGCCGAAAGGATCGCCACATCCACGCCGGCGCGGTCCATCTCAGCGAGCGTGTCGAACGTCGAGGGCGCAAGGTCGCCGGCGTCCTTCCCCGTCCAGCGCTTCAGCGGCTCAAGCCAGGGTGATGCGGCCATGCGGGGCGTCGGGATCTGGGCCCAGGCGTCAACGGTCATCGGCATGATCGGCTTCCTCTGACGTCTCCCGGAGCACACGGCCCGATCGGGACTGAAGGCGATGCTGACGGCCGCGCGGCGTGAGGCGATAGCCCGTCTGAAGGCTTTCCGTGAGCCCAAGCGCCTTCAGCTGCCGGACCTTCCGCTTCAGCCGCAGGGTGTCCATGCCGAGCTCTTCGGCCAGCCGCCGAGCCGGCGTTCCGGGCTGCGCTTCGATCCTGTTCAGGAGGTCGAGCGTCCAGGACCCGGTGCGACTGCTCCGATCCAGCCGGGCCAGGGCTTCGTCCAGCGCCGCCCGGTCTTCGGGCGAGCGCGCCGGTCGCTCCGCGAGACCGATGCGCGGATCGGGGCCCGCCGGCCGGAAGTCGATCCGGTACACCGCCCCTTCGCGGCCGGACAGATCGCGCACGAGCGCTCTGAGGCTCTCCGCGCCCGACCGTCGGGCGTCGTCTTCCGAGAGAGCCCTGATCTCGACCGGCGTGACGGCGTCGATCGCGAGCTCGCCGATCGCGGTCATGAGCCGCCCGCCCGCGCGGACCGTCGGACGCCGCCAGACCCGAAAGGCGACGCTCACTTCGCCCCTCGCGATCCGGTCCAGGGTCTCACGACGAAACAGCATGAGGCCCTCACGCCTGCGGAGCCGACCCGACCCCGCCCCTTCGCGCGATCAGCGCGTCCAGGCCGTCAAGGAGCCGATCCAGTCCGAAGGCGAAGGCCCGTTCCGGGTCGCCCGTGCCATACAGTTCACCCACGACCGCCCCGACATGTGCCGCCAGCGGCCAGGGCGACAGATCGACCTTAGCCAGGACCGGCCCGACCTCCCGCCACCAGTCTTCGTCGCTCTGGCCCGTATCGCGGGCGACCTGACGCGCCCGCACCACGTTGCGGACCGAGCCCCGGACGTAGTCGACCAGAAGGGTGACGCAGAGGTCCATTTCGACCTCGTCCAGTCCGAGGTCGGCGAACACCGAGAGCATTCGGTCGTAGGTGCGGATGGCCTGGGGCCCGACGCCCGGACGGTGGGTCGTGACCTCGAGGATCCAGGGATGTCGCAGCAGCCACGCCCGCTGGGCCACCGCCAGGCCCCGCACGTCCTCGCGCCAGTCCCGCGGCCCCTCAGCCTCTGGCGGCAGCGCGGACTCGTCCCCGGCCGCCGCGTCCAGCATGAGGTCCAGCAGCACCGCCTTGTCGGGCACGTAGGTGTAAAAGCTCATGGCCGACACCCCGACCGCCTCCGCCACCCGTCGGGTCGAGACGGCGGCGAGCCCCTCGGCGTCGGCGATGGCGATCGCCGCCTGCACGAGTCGGCTGACGTCAAGCCGCCCTTTCGGACCACGACGCGGCGCGGCCCGAATGCCCCAGAGCAGTTCCAGGCCCCGTCTCGTGTCTCCGCCTCGCACGTCGGACTTTTCCATCAGGCCTCCGACACAACGCTTTACGGCGTACGGAATAATCCGTAAACCCCGTGCGCCCCACAGGGTTCAGGCGGCGCCCGGGGCCGCCGTCGCATCACAGCCAGGAGACGCATCCATGTCTGAGCCCCACGACGTGATCCGCGTCCGCGGCGCCCGCGAGAACAATCTCCGGAACGTCAGCCTCGACATCCCCAAGCGGCGCATCACCGTCTTCACCGGCGTGTCGGGATCCGGGAAATCGTCGCTTGTCTTCGGCACCATCGCCGCGGAGAGCCAGCGGCTGATCAACGAAACCTATCCGGCCTTCGTCCAGCAGTTCCTGCCCCGCTACGGCCAGCCTGATGCGGATCGGCTGGAGAACATCTCGGCCGCCATCGTGGTCAACCAGCAGCGGCTGGGCGGAAACGCCCGCTCGACCGTGGCGACGGTCACCGACATGGCGCAGATGCTGAGGGTGCTGTTCTCGCGCATCGCCGTGCCAGCCCTTCCGTCCCCGGGCTGCTACTCCTCCAATGACCCTCGCGGCATGTGCCCGACCTGCGAGGGCGTAGGGCGCGTGGTCACCCTGAACATGCAGGCCGTGGTCGACGAAACCCGATCGCTGCGACAGGGCGCGCTGCTCGCCCGAGGCTTCGAGATCGAGGGCTGGTGGATGGGGGCCTGTCTGCATTCCGGCCTGTTCGATCCAGACAGGCCCATCCGGGACTATTCGCCCGAGGAGCGGTCGAACCTGTTTGACCTGGACGACGGCCGAAAGGTGAAGGTCAATCGCATCAATGTCACCTACGAAGGCGTGATCCCCAGGCTGATGCGGTCCCTGGGCGCCAAGGATCCAGAGACGCTGCAGCCCCACATGCGCACGGAATATGAGCGCCTCTTCAGCCGCGCCATCTGTCCCGACTGCAGCGGGGAGCGACTGAACCCAGAGGCCCGCGCCAGCCGCATCGATGGCCGCAACATCGCCGAACTCTGCGCCCTGCAGATCGGCGAGCTTCTTCATCTCGTTCAGGCCCTTCACGCCCCCCAGGTCGCGCCTCTGATCGAGGCCCTGGCGGCGCGGCTCCAGACGCTCGAGCAGATCGGACTGGGCTATCTGACGCTGGACCGGGAGAGCTCCAGCCTCTCCGGCGGAGAAAGCCAGAGGGTGAAGATGGCGCGCCATCTCGGCTCTGCGCTCACCGACATGACCTATGTGTTTGACGAGCCTTCGGTCGGGCTGCACCCGCACGACGTGGGGCGCCTCACCGGCCTGATGCGGACCCTTTGCGACAAGGGCAACACGGTCCTCATCGTCGAACACAAGCCCGAGATGATCGCCATCGCAGACCACGTCGTCGACATGGGACCGAAGGCCGGATCCCAGGGGGGACGCGTCGTCTATGAGGGCGACGTCGCCGGACTTCTGACCAGCAGCACCCTCACCGGCCAGCACATGACGCGCCGCAGGCCGATCAAGGCGGTCGTGCGCAGGCCGCAGGGGTACATCCCTATACGGAACGCTTCCCTGAACAACCTCAGGAACGTTTCCGTCGATATCCCGGTCGGCGCCTTGACGGTCGTGACGGGCGTGGCCGGCTCCGGAAAGTCCAGCCTGATCCAGGGCTGTCTGCCGCTCGCCTGTCCCGAGGCCGTGATCATCGATCAGAACCTATCGTCGGGCTCGAGACGCTCCAACACCGCCACCTGGAGCGGTATTCTCGATCCGATCCGCAAGGCCTTCGCGAAGGCCACCGGACAGGACGCGGCGCTCTTCTCGGCCAACTCCAAAGGCGCCTGCCCGGACTGCAGAGGCCTTGGGGTGATCTATACCGACCTCGCTCACCTGGACCCCATGGTCACCGTCTGCGAGACCTGCGATGGCCGCCGGTTCCAGGCCGAGGTCCTAGAGCATCGGCTGCGCGGCCGCTCCATCAGCGACGTCTTCGAAATGGACGTCTCCGAGGCCGCCGCCTTCTTCACCGAGAAGCCCATCCACCGGACCCTGACGGGACTGGAGGACGTCGGCCTCGGCT
>JBKBUS010000397.1:0-2040 GCA_046290035.1 Brevundimonas sp. | reverse complement strand
GCCGTCGCAGGCCGGTCGGTGATCGACTCCGGCATGGGGTTCGGCTTGGCCCAGATGATCTCCGACCGGACCCACCAGCCATCCTCCTGCAGCGCGATCGCGAGCCGGTTGGGGACCATGCACAGGTCTTTCGGCTTCAGCAGGCCCTGGATCGTGGAGAACGGCTTGTCGCGGAAGGTCCGATCATCCGTGCCAGCCGCCTTCGTGTCGGCCGCCGCGCGACCGTTGGGGCTGGTCGCATAGCAGTCGCCGTAGTTCAGCCAGAGCGTGCCGGTCGGCTTCAGGACGCGACGCACCTCGCGCATGACGTCGACCATGACAGACAGGTGCTCGCCCAACGTCGGCTCGAGGCCGATCTGACCGGCAACGCCGTAGTCGCGCAGACCCCAGTAGGGCGGCGACGTCACCACACAGTCGAACGAGTCCGCCGGCAGATCGGCCAGGCGCTCGCGAACGTCGCCGATCAGGATGCTGACGCTCATCCCTCGCCCCCATCATTCGCGGCCTTGGCGAACACCCGCTCAGCCTCGGCCATGGCGACCGGAGCCCGGACAATGGCCTGGACTGCCATGCTGGCGATCAGGGACGACGCCCCAGCTGCATCGGTGTGGGCGGTGTAGATGTCCCGGATGGCGCGGAGTTCCCCCCGGACATGCGCCTCCAGGTCCACCTTCTCGATACGGCAGAGGCGGGCCTGGGCGGCGTGGTAGGACGCGGCCTCGATGTGCTTGGCCTGCTCTTGGGAACGGGCTCTGGTGCGGTCGCGGTCAATGCGGCCGGTGACGAGATCGAAGGCCTTGGGGGCGCGGCGGCTCATGCGGCTCGGGCCCCATCCCACGGGGTGTGCGAGACCGGGGCCCGTCTCGTAGCGCGGCCCGCCATGCTGACCACCCGGCCCACGTCTCGCGGCGACATGCCGGATCCCGGCTGGAAAGCGATGTTGTGGTGAGGCTCGCAGTAGACGAAGCCCTCGCCCTTGACCGAGCGGCCGCAGCACATCTGTTCGCCCGGGGTCTCCGGGATGCCGAGCGGGAAGGCGCAGGCTCCGAACGGCCTGCCGATGAGCGGCACCGCATCTTCGGGGGCCGGCGCGGTGAACAGCGCCCTCGCATCGGCGATCTCGACCGACCGCTCGCGCTTCGGCTTCACCACGCGCTCCACAGTCTCCACCCCGGCCGGGCGCCGCCACGCCAAATGAAGGGCGTCGATCCGGTTCCGCACCTGACCGTGGGTGATCCCGAGGCGGCGCGCGGCATAGGCCTTCGTGACGCCCTTCTGCGCCATCTCGCGCAGGGCGGCGTCCGCTTCGGCGGTCCACACATACCGGCGCCGGGTGTTGTTGAGGTGCGCCAGATGCCGCCGCCGCTTCAGCTCGGCCTCGGCAACGCCCTGGGCCAAGCCCAAGCGGGCGATCTTGCCCGCCACAGCGTTGCGGCTGACACCCAGCTGTGCGCCGATGTCTGAGTAGGCCAGCCCCTCCTTGTGGAGCCGGATCAGGGCGTCGGTGACGCCCGGCTCTTCCCAAACGCTCATCGAACGACCCTCCCATCACGGACCTCGGCTTGCAGCAGGGCATGAAGCCGGTCAGACAGCCTCGCCTGGGCGTGGTGGAAGTCCCGGCTGTCGCGGCGGCGCAGGGCGTCGTTCCGCTCATGGAAGGCGGAGACGTATTCGGCCTGGGCGGCCTTCAGCGGGTCGGGCTTGGGCTTGGGCTTGCGGCGGAGGATGTGCAGGATCACAGATCGAGCCCCCAGCGGTCGCGGAAAACGTCTCGCCAGTCCTTGTTGGCGGGGTGATCCTTGGGCGACAGCTTCTTCAGCAAATCGCTCGCCTGATCGCGCTGGCCCTGTTCGACGATGGGCGAGCCCATGATCGTCTTCAGCAGATCGACGATGCTCTCCATCACGACACCGCCTTCAGGTGGGCGCCGCGGAGTCCGGCGCGCAGGACCGCGACACGCTCTTCCAGGTCGGCGAGTTCGCGATCGCAGGCGGACAGGTCCCCTGCCGAGACGACCCCGTCCTCCATCGCCTTCTGGAC
>JBKBUS010000041.1:0-9074 GCA_046290035.1 Brevundimonas sp. | reverse complement strand
GGCCGGCGCGGAGCGCCGCCGCCGATCCGGCCGTCCGGTCCGACCAGCCCTCGGCGCAGCAGATCCTCGCGCACGCCGCGCCAGTCGCCGTCGCCGAAGGTGTGAATCAGCAGGCGGTCGCCGACCAGACGCAGGGAGACCGATCGATCCTTCCGGCTGTGGCCGGGCGCGGGCACATTGGCGCGAAGGCCGCCGTCCCAGAGATCACCGCCCAGCGCCGCCACCACGCGCTCCAAACCGCCGCTCACAGCAGACCCGCCTGACGGAAGCTGGTCACCCCGTCGCGTCCGACGACTACATGGTCGTGGACGACGACGCCCAGGACCTTTCCGGCGTCGGCGATCTGTCGGGTCAGGGCGATGTCGGCGGCCGAGGGGGAAGGGTCGCCGGACGGGTGGTTGTGCACCAGGATCAGGGCCGAGGCGGAGCGCTTCAGGGCGCCGAGGATCACCTCGCGCGGATAGAGCGGCGCATGGTCGACCGTCCCGTCAGCGATCCATTCGTCGGCCAGAAGCCGGTTGCGCTTGTCCAGATAGAGCACCCGCGCCTGTTCGCGCATCATGCCGGCCAGTGCCGTGCGGACATAGCCGACCAGGGCGGTCCAGGAGGAGATCGACTCCCGCTCGATGCGCGCGGGCCGCGTCAGGGCTTCGGCAAACGCCTGAAGCCGGCGCAGCTCAGCCACGACCGGCAGGGCCAGGCCGTCGGTCCAGCCGTCGTCGGCCGCCGAAGCGCAGACGCCGTTGAGGTCGCCGTGCTTCGTCAGCAGCCGCCGGGCGAGGTCCGGCGCCTCGGCGTCGTCAGTCACCCGGGCCAGGAAATGGGTCAGCAGGGTGCAGGACGGCTCGCAGACGCCGGGCGTCAGCTTACGCGACGGCCCGGCCTGTGTCGGTGTCGGGGACATGAGGTGCTCCTTGAGGTGGGATCTCGCCCGCTCGGCGATCGGCCTTCGCGTCCCTTCCTTTCCGCTCCGGATTTCGGGTGCGGGGACCCAGGCAGCCGGCCCCTGCGAAGGCCGCCTGCCGGAGCGCGCTTCTTGGGCACGGTCCGCTACGTCGAGGACGGCGACAGGCTCTGTGTGGACGCGACCGACAGTCCGGCGACCTGAAACGAGGTCCGCCTCGCCGACCACGAGGCGTCCGAGCTCAACACGCCCGGCGCACGAGCCGCCTGCGAGCGCCTCTCACGCCTGACCGACGGGCACCGTCGCGATTGCGAAGCGGTCTGGGGTCGGGCTGGGCGGGCCGGAGGCGCCGCGACAAGGAGGCTCGAATAGCCAGCCGTGGGTGGGGCGCGGACATTCCCATGGCGCGGCGAGCCGCCTGATCCGGTTGCTGCCGAGCGAAGTGTCAGTGCGCCCCGAGCCCCTTCGGCAGGTGCTCGCGCTCGTGGCGCCCGACACGGGTCACGAGGGTCTGGGCGGCCTTGTTCATGCCGGAGACCATCACCTCGGCCCCCTGGCGGCGATACCTGAACACCACCTTGTCCACAGCGGCGACGCCGGTGACATCCCAGAGGTGAGCGTCGCTCATGTCGATCTCGACGTGGGTCGGGCGCCCGTGATGCTCGAAGCTCGCCGCGAACACATCCGCCGAGGCGAAGAACAGGTTGCCGGAGACGCGGTATTTGAGCCGCCCCTCCTCGGGGACCTCGACCTCTTCGACGACGATGGTCTTGCCGACCTTCCGCATGAAGAAGATGGCCGACAGGATCACGCCGAGCACGACGCCCTTGGACAGGTCATGGGTCAGCACCACCGTGACCGTGGTCGCGATCATCACCACGGACGACTGAAACGGGGTGGACCGCAGCTTCAGCACCGAGCCCCAGTCGAAGGTCCCGATCGACACCATGATCATGACTGCGACGAGCGCCGCCATGGGTATGCGCGCAACCCAGTCCTGCAGCACCAGAATAAGGAACATCAGGAACATTCCCGCCCACAGCGTCGAGAGACGCCCCCGCGCTCCGGACGTCACGTTGATGATGGACTGACCGATCATGGCGCAGCCCGCCATTCCGCCGAACAGGCTCGCGGCGATGTTGGCGATGCCCTGCCCCCGCGTCTCACGGTCCTTGTCCGATGGCGTATCGGTGAGGTCATCGAGAAGGTTCGCCGTGAGCAAGCTCTCCAGCAGTCCGACGAAAGCAAGCGTGGCGGCGACCGGTCCGATGATGGCCAGTGTCTCCCAGGTCAGCGGAACCGCCGGGAAGTGGAACATCGGCAGGGTCGTCGGCATCTCTCCCATGTCGCCGACTGTGCGCACGTCCAGTCCCGTCCAGAAGACGACGGCGCTCAGCGCGACGATCGCCAACAGCGGAGAGGGGACGGCCTTCGTGAGGCGGGGGAAGCCGTAGATGACCGCCAACCCCGCCCCGACCAGCGCGAACGTCTGCCAGTTCGCCCCAATCAGCTCCGGCAACTGCGCCATAAAGATCAGGATCGCGAGCGAGTTCACGAAGCCGGTCATCACAGAGCGGGAGACGAACTTGATGTAGCGGCCGAGGCGAAGAAGCCCCACGCCGATCTGCAAGAGTCCTGTGAGGAGCGACGCCGCGAAGAGGTATTCAATGCCGTGATCGCGAACGAGCGTCACCATCAGCAGCGCCATGGCTCCGGTCGCCGCCGAGATCATCGCCGGGCGGCCGCCAACGAAGGCGATGGTGACCGCGATCACGAAGCTGGCGTAGAGTCCGACGGCGGGATCGACACCCGCGATGATGGAAAAGGCGATGGCCTCGGGGATAAGCGCGAGCGCGACCACCGTCCCCGCGAGCAGGTCGCGGCGCGGATGAGCCAGCCATTGACGGCGGGCCGAAGCAAAGATCGTCATTGGGTTTCAGTCTACAGGTCGAGCCGGTCAGCGACGCGGGCTCGTGTTTCCCGAGGGGTAGGCGCTCGGGGTAGCCACCCGGCAAGCCGGGTCCATGTTGCGGGCTGGCTGATGCTACAGTTTCGCCCCAGAGACAAGCTTGAGGGCCCTGGTCGGCACATCCGCGTTCGGGTCGCCATCCGGAGCAGGCGCTCGGCCGGAAACCGGACCTCCGGCGTTCGGCGATGGCGAACCCGCCCGAGCGCAGTAGGTTGATATCATGCGCGACCGACCTTCGATGAGAGAGCTGATCCTGATCGTCGCCCTGTTGGCGGTGACCGTGGCGGGGATCGGCATCAACCTGATGGCGATGCTCTGAACGCCATGGCTCTGTCTCCACCAGGCGGTCCCATGCACCGTGGCGGCCCCCGGTCGCGGGCGTCGCAGCGCCTTCGCCTCCTCCTACGGGGCGCGCAACGAGACCTCCGGCTCCTCGACGTCGTCAGAATGGCCGTCAGGGCCTCAGTCCAGGCGCTCCGTCGCCGGCCGGCGGCGACCAGCATCGTTCTCAGCCCTGTCCCTTCGCGGGCGACGCCGTCTTCAGCCCCAGCAGCGGCCGCAGGAAGGGGACGCGCCGCCCAATCTCGAACGTGGCGAGACATCCCAACGCCGTCGCCAGAAAGATGGCGCCGAACTCGGCGACGGGACCCACCTGCATCTGCTTCAAGCCATAGCCGACGACGACGATGAGGGTCTGATGGACGATATAGAAGGGGAAGATCGCCTCGCTCAGATAGCGGCGGGCAGGGCCGTCGTGATGAAGTTGCGCACGCGCCAGACCCAGAAGTCCAAGGATCGCCGTCCAGGCCAGCGTGGCGCGGGCCCCGGTCTCAACCAGCTCCGCCCCCATTGTCCCGAGCTCGGCCCCGTGCAGGCCGAGCATCACGCCGCCCGCTCCGGCGGCCAGGCAGAGGAACGTCTTCCAGTGACGGTCGATCGCCGCCCAGGCGGGCGCTGACTTCGCAAGTCCGTATCCGAAGGCGAACGCAAAGCCGTAGAGTCCGTGCGCATAGGGATCATCCAGCAGCGCGTGGGTTTCCCCATAGACGGGGAACAGCAGCGCGCGGGTTGCGAACACCCAGACCACGGGCAGCACGAGCAGCCGCCAGCTTCCGAACAGCCCGTCAAACCCCTGCTGAAGCCGCGCCCGGACAGAACGCGGCAGGCAGGCCGCGGCCGCGAGGACCATCGAATAGACCCAGAGGTACACGACGAACCAAAGATGGTTCCAGGTCGGGAGCACGAGGCCGAGGCTGTCGCCGAACTCGAAATAGCGGCCGAGCCAGAAGCTCATGAAGCTCCCTGAGATACGGCCCTGGTCCCTCAGCTCGACCCAAGGCTGGGGCGCCACAAACAGCGCCATCCCCGCCACGAGCGGGACGAGCAGCCTCCAGGAGCGACTGGCGGCGAAAGCTCCGGGACCTGCGAGCTTCCCCAGGAGCGCGCGCGAGACCACCCCCGAGATGACGAAGAGCAGCGACAGCCGCCAGGGGTTCACCGCCATCATCGGCCACTGCACCCAATCGACGGGAACGGCGGTCTTCACATGCCAGCCCCACGGCACGAAGAACATGCCGATGTGGTAAAGAATCAGCACGCCGAAGGCTCCGATGCGGAGCCAGTCGAGGCCGAACTGTCTGCCGGTGTGGATGGGGTGAGCTTGCACGGTTGAGCCCTTTCCGGTTCGGAGATTGAGCCGGATAGATGCCGGTCGCCGCTGTCGCATCCGGGAAGTGACGGCCGGCGGCGCGCCTGGGACGGGAGAGGTCGAAAGCGTGACGGATGGAGGTCAGTTCGGGACGAGCGGGGGCCCGCCTGGGCGCTGGCGCAGGCCGGGCGCGCTCACCTGGCTTGTCTTCGCCGCACTGGGGTTCGTCTACATGGCGGTCAACGCCGCCAGCGTGATCGAGGAACGCCGCATGCTGGGCCAGTCGCTCGAGGCGTGGCGGCCTTGGGTGTGGGAGGCCACGAGCTATCTGGCGTGGCTGATGCTGGCGCCCGTCGTGATCTGGCTTGCGGCGCGCGCGACGGAGCTCACCCGGCTCTGGCTGATGCTGGCCCTTCACATCGCCTGCGCCATCGCCGTGTCGATCGCCCACAGCGGCCTGCTCTTTGCCCTGCGGGCCACCGCCTATCTGGCGGTGGGAAAAACGTATCAGCCCGGCCAGCCATGGGTGGGCTCGCTGGTCTATGAGTTTCGCAAGGACGCGGCGACCTACGCCTCGATCGTGGTGGTTTGGCTGCTGCTGACGCACGTCGTGGCGCGGCCGGCGACGCTGCCGACCTCAGACGCAACCCAGACACCGCGCTTCGAAATCCGCGACGGCAGCCGGATCCGCTGGATCACCCTCACGGAGATCGACTGGATCTGCGCGGCGGGCAACTACGTGGAACTGCATGGTCGGTTCGGAACCGAACTCGTCCGGCGCACGCTCAGCGATGTGGAAGCCGAGCTGGCGAACCACGGCTTCGTGCGCATCCATCGTTCGCGACTGGTGAGGACCCAGGCCGTCAGCGCAATCCAGACGCGGCAGAGCGGAGATTTCGAGGTGGCGCTGGCCTCTGGCGTGAGGCTGACGGGCAGCCGGCGCTTCCGTTCAAGGTTGGCCTGAGGCTGGGCATAGCCGCCACGGCCTGCGCCGCGGGCTTGCGGCACGACCGGCGCCCTGGAGGCTGTGAGGAGCACGTGCGCCTCGGCTCCGGCCTGAGCCACGGCCGAAAGGGCGAAGCGCCGGCGTTGCGCACGTTCGTCATGCCTGCGTCCCGCTCCATTTCCAGCAGCTCGGCGACGAGGTTCGGCGCGGGGTGGTCCGGGGAAACCTCGCGGGGCTCAAGGTTGCCGACGTCGGCGTTCATCGGCCTGACGAGGTCCAGGAGGGCGGCCGGACCTTGGCGCAGGGTGTAGAGGCTGCGCATCCAAGCCAGGGCCCGTTGATGGGACAGGCGTCGAGACACGCAGGGCTCAATGGTTTCGCCTTCGGTGTCCCCGCCCCTTCCAGGTCGGCTGGCGTTGGCGTCAGGCCGTCGCCGCGTGCGGCCCGCCTGCCCGCGTCTGCTGAGCGCTCATCCTGCGTCTTCGTTTAGGAGATCGCCATGAATGACCTTGCAGATCTGATCCTCGCCCTGGCCAGCCTGACCACCGCCGTCAGCGCCCTGGTCTGGGCGCTCCGTCGCCGCCCGGGGTGAACCATGATCCTTTTCAGTCTCGTCGTTACGCTCGTGGTTCAGACCGAGCCGCTCGTCGGTCGCGCGAGCGTCGTCGACGGCGACACCCTGGACATCCGCGGCGAGCGAGTGCGCCTGTGGGGCATCGACGCTTTCGAACGCGGCCAGAGGTGCGACCGCGACGGGCGCGCATACCGCTGCGGAACCGAAGCCGCCAACCAGCTTGACCGCTGGATCGCCGGCAGAACGGTCCGGTGCACGCCGCGGGGTCGGCCGGATCGATATGGTCGTATCGTCGCGAGCTGCCGCGTGAACGGTCAGGACGCAGCCGCCTGGATGGTGTCTGAGGGGTGGGCGCTGGACCATCCACGCTACAGCGGCGGCGCGTACGGCGATGAGGAGCGTCGGGCGAGAACCGCCAGACGCGGCGCCTGGGGCGGTGTCTTCGAGCGGCCCTGGGCGTGGCGCGATCGCTAGGCGCCCCGAGGGGCATGGGGTCCCTCATCGGCGGACCGGAGCATGGCCTTCGTGCGGCATGACGGACTCGCCATCGGGATGGGGCGGCTGGACATCCCGTGCCGATCTCATGCGGGCCGATGATCCACCTCGCCTGCCCATTGTCGACGCAGGGCCGGCCTGACAGACTCGCTTGATGCACGATCCGACGTCCCTGGACCAGCTGCGGAACGAAGCCGTCTTGGCGTGGCTGCAGCCAGCCGCCGACGATCACCGGCTGCGGGCGTTTCTGGCCGGGCTGGAAGCCGGTGAGAGGGACGAGGTGGCGCAGTCTGCGCGAACCGTTCGACAGGTCTTGAAGGCGTTCCTGTCCGCCGGGTTCCCCGGCGACCAGGACGAGGCGCTCTTCGTCACCGCCGTTCGCGCCCACCTTGTCGCGCGGTTCCCGTGGCTCTCGGAAGACGCCTTGCAGGCTCTGATCGACCATACGGATTGGATGTACTGATACGTGGATCCCGGTCCTGCGCCCGCCGCGCCCGCGCGGGAACGCGTCGAACTCCGGACCTAGGGTGAATACGGACCCGGCCTCGATGCGCCGCCAAAGTCGTTTGAGCATCGGCCCGCGACCCAGAAGGTTCGTTCGCCAAATCCCACGCGGCGTGTTTCGTTTCACCATGCGGCGGATCGCCGGACATCATTGCCGACCGAGAAGGCCGCCGACTCCGCGCGGTCTCCGTCCCCGGGCCGGCAGCTGACCTACGTTCAGACCTATGGCGGTCGCCTTCAAGGCGGCGCGTCGGCTGTGCTGGAGGGAGTTCGTTCCTCCGGCTGAAGCCCGGCGCCTAGCCACAGCAGGCCGAGGACGCCCTGGCGACGGGGGGCGGAGCCGCCGCCGCGCCACAGCCACATCCCGCCTTGCCCGCCTGCTTGGCTTCGGCGTCCAGGAGGCAGCAGGCGTCGACCCCGGCGGGCGCGTCTCCGCCACAACAGCCTTGTTCGGTTACGATCGGTTCCGGCTCCGGGCCGCTGCAGCCGCAACCGGACTTTCCGGCGGCCTTGGCTTCGGCGTCCTTCACGCAGCAGGCGTCCGGATTGTCGGGGGCCGGGCCGCCACAACATCCTGCTGCGTCCCCGGTGTTGTCCGCTGCGGGCTGTCCGGACGAGGCCGACGCCTTTGCAACGCCGCCGCAAACGCCGGTCTCCGGCAGATCGAGGCGCACCTCGTCGGCCGCTTCGAGGTCGCCGGCGATCGCGGCGACGACCGAGCGCGCCTGCTCGTAGCCTACCGCCATGAGGAACGTCGGCGCTCGCCCGTAGCTCTTGGAGCCGACGATGTAGAAGCCGGGCTCCGGATGGGCGA
Organism: Brevundimonas sp.; assembly: GCA_046290035.1. Lineage (GTDB taxonomy): Bacteria > Pseudomonadota > Alphaproteobacteria > Caulobacterales > Caulobacteraceae > Brevundimonas. Next base: position 1,220 of record JBKBUS010000041.1, on the reverse strand, counting down.
GCTCTCTGTGCCCGTGGGGCCGTATGGTGCCGCAGCTGTGGACATTGGGGTCGATCAGGGGCGCCAGCGGCTCAACCGCCTCTAACCACGGATCGAGCCGGATCCGAACCTCGCGCAGGATCGACAGATCCGGTCTGAACCCCGTGGCGACGATGATCCGGTCCGCCATGACGGCATGCGGCTCGCCGCCCAGGTCGCCCTGGACGAGGAGGGCGTCGGCGACCGGCTCGACCGCCTCGATGCGAAAAGGCGTCAGAACCTCGACAGCGCCGCGTTCGACCGCCGACTTCGCCCTTCGGCCGAGGGCACCACGCGCGGGCAGGGCGTCTGCGGCGTCCCCTCCGAAGACCGTCGCATCGCGTTCACGGCGCAGGGCCCAAAGCACCTCGGTGGACGGCGACGTTTCGGCCAAGGCGCACAGGTCGATCAGGCTGTTCAGGGCCGAGTGGCCCGAGCCGACGACCAGGGTTCGACGGCCTTCGTAAAGGCCCCGCTGCGCGCCCAGCACATCGGGGACGCCGTAATGGAGGCGGGAGCCCGCCTCAGCCTCGCCTTTTGCAAGCCGCCCTCCGGAACCGAGGGGGTTGGGGGAGAACCACGTGCCCGAAGCGTCGATGACATGTGTGGCCAGCAGGGCGTCCCCGTTCCGGAGGCGCACTTCGAACGGCTGGGCCTCGCGCCCCTCGGTCCGGACCTTGTCGTAGTTCCGCCGGCCGACTGAACAGACCTCAGCACCCAGCCGAAGAGCCGGTGCGATCCGGCCGGACCGCGAAAGGGGGAGCAGGTACTTCTCGAGGAGGTCATTGCCGGAAGGGAGCTCATCCGGCGGGGGAGCCTCCCAACCTTCGCTTTCGAGAAGCTCGCGGGCGGCGCTGTCGATCATGTAGCGCCATGGAGAGAAGACACGCACATGGCCCCACTGTCTCACCGCATGGCCGATGTCCTCGCCGCGCTCGAGGATCACGAAGTGCAGGCCGCGTCGCTGCGCCTGAGCCGCGGCCGCCAACCCGACGGGACCGGCGCCGATGATCGCGATGTCGAAGACGTGTGAGCCAGTCATGATATTGTTCCCAGATATATTGATGGGCGATATTAAGGGTCAAATGAAAGCGCTCAGCACGCGCTGCACCCGTCCGGTCCGCAGGCTCCCGAGGCGCTCTGCTCGATACACACGCTCACATCGGTCCAGGCGCTGACGGCTACGGCGAACGCCCGCTCCC